>NZ_CP051687.1 GCF_012849555.1 Massilia forsythiae | reverse complement strand
GTTATATCATTGACGCTCAGGAGTTCCAAACAGAGGAACTCCAGGCGTCAGTAGGCATCGTTACATCGTTGACGACTGTGGATAGTATCGTTATATCGTTGACGCCAAGCTGTGGATAGTATCGTTATATCAATGACGCCCATATCGTTATATCGTTGACGCTTCGTTTCGCCAAAGCAAGCAACTGTGCGGCTTCCAGCCCGGTATCCACAGCCTTAACAACGCGCGCGTTTTTAACTCTTTTAAAATCTTTTAACCCCCTAGCGGCCTGCGGCCGGGCACCCCGCTGCGCGAGGTTCCCCGGACAAGCCGGCTCCCCTCCTGGCTATCGACAGCCCGCATGCTGGCTAGGATGCGCCTGCCGGCGCATATACGAAACACCCCGACCAGCACCCGCTAACGGATCACGCCATGCTTTCGGCGGGCTACGGAGTTGGCCGCAAGCGGCCAAGCCCTACCGGGCCGGCTCCTACCGCCTCCCCGCCGGCAAGCCGGCGGACCGCTACATGGCGCGATGAACAGCATCGAACACGCTACGGCCTGAATGGTCTATCAAAAAGATATGCCCTGGCATCAGGGCAAATTGAAAGCCGATGACATGCAACGAGTGAGGGAACACGCCAAGGAGACACCCACAGACCCGCATATCGGGTCATAGGGGCGTTTTCTCTAGCTGGTCAAGGGTTCGGACGGGCTACTGGCTAAAAAACGCTTGTAGCGCGTCCTATACGATCGTTGTTGCTCCCTCTATACTGTGTTTTTATACAGTATCTCCTACTATGTTTGGGGTGGCGTCAGAAAACGGAAAACAAAGCACGCTAAGGATGACGTGTCAGGATGAAGTCTGAGAAGTCGAGCCGTGAGCGTCAGAGACGGTCAACAATTACCCTAACCTGCGGAAGTAGAATGCCGGTCTGACACCAAGTTAAGGTCTATTTCAACATGACATAGCAACGGCTGCCCTATTTTACTTTCCTTGGCAACAACATGCGTCGTACACTGGTGCCTGAGCGAAGGACCGCTATCGGCCAAAAGCAGACGTAGACCTACTATCCTTTTCCGTTTCCAAATTACAGTCATGCCTTGGATTAAAAATTTCGGTGGATTCGTAGATTTTCTTTCGTTAGTAATCGTGCATGCTCCCGATGATTTCTCTAAGGAAAACTATTTGGGAGAGGATGAACAGCTAACGTTGGAAAGCGCGTTTAACGAACTCAGGAACGGAATGAAGTTTGTGAAGCCGAGAGTCTCTGATGACGCAGCGCTCGAAGCATTGTGCGGTCGGCTGGAACAGGCCTTAGTCCTCTACCGGCAAAGGGAGGATACAAAGGCGGCCCATCTGCTGCAAGACTTTGAGCTGAGCTTGCCGTCGTAAATCTATCGTCGGGTGACTTCATCAGCGTTCGTCCACCTTGAACGTCCGGAATGGGTCGAAACCGGACATTTGAAGCCCAGCCTTAGCGTGCTTTATTTTCCGTTTTCTGACGCGCTCCCTTTAAACCATAACTTACCCGCTCTGACCTGCAGACGATCAAAAAACGGAATAGCTCACCCGACGTCAAGGCATTGCTATGGGATATTGCCCGGCTTCGGTTCATCGTCTTGCGAGCAGACCAGCTGCAGGCCAGTTTGTGGAATCCTGGCGGTGGTGTCGGGCTGATTCTCGGCACCTTGCGCACCGAGCTAGAATGGGAACCGTGCATTGTCGAGCAAGTCAGGCTCGACCTTAACCGGCCAGCTCCCCGAAGGGAGCTGTAGCCTACTCGGCCGACTTGTTGCGTTCCCGGAGCTGAGCCAGGAATTCGGGCAATTCGTCGTAGCTGTGCAGGTAAGCCCTTGGCAGGTCTGCCGCTTCCGAACGTTGGACTGCACGTTCTACAGCTTTATCAGCTTCGCGCAAAAAAGCCTTACTGAAAATCAACGGTTCGCGCTTTTTCATGATGTCCTCCTGTTGATTCGATTATAGGCCTATCCAGTTGCAGAGGTTGGCGACCAGCAACTGGCAGCGATCGCGGCGGGCAGTCTCGTGCCGAGCGAGCCGGCGACTTGTGCGGCGCCGGCATGGCTGAAGTGCCTACCACTGTCTCGATGCAGTAGGTTCGCCGGTACGAGTTGGGCGTGCGATTTGTTCCGCGATCAGCAGTGCTGCTTGACATACTCGAGCAGGGCTATATGGCCTAACGTTGAGTTTTCGTTGAGTAAATGTTAAGCCAGTGTTAAAAAATTGTTGTGTTTTTGTTGTATTTTTATTGTGTTGTTTTTGAGGCAACGTGCTCTTCCTGTTTTCCTGCTGTAGTCGTTCTATAGTTGTCTTATTGCTGTCCTAAAAACGTCCTAAAAACATCTTATCGCTGTCTTCAAAACGTCTTGAAACCGTCTTATTGAGCGCGCAGGCGACGCCAGATCGAGCCAGCTGATATGAAGGGCGTTGACGTGCAGCGCTATTAGTCCCTAGTGCTAGTGGAACATAAAGAAGCGCACACGCGCGTAGTGTTTTCATGATGTAAGTATCTGTTTAATATGATTTTTTCGTGTAACACAGAAGTGTATAGGAAAACGTATTTGTGTGCGTATACGCACACACGACTTAAGACGCTCAACAGAACCTATTATTATATTAAAAGCAACAATTGATTAGATTGAGCTGTTTAGAATGATTTGCAATCAGCCTAGGGTGTGTAAAAACGCAAATCGGACATCGGGTCAACAATGCTCGACCCTTTAGAAGATTTTCTATGACGTTTTCTCGAGGGCGGAAATGCTAAAGAAAACCCTGAAAACGTCGTGATTCCGCATTTTGACACAGCCTGAACTAGAAGTAGGCGTTCATAGGTTGACTCCAGCTGGTCGTGACCGTTCGCGAGTTTTCCATTTGGCAACCTGGTATCCTGTGTCGAATGGCCGGGTTCGGCCAGAAGTGGATGTTGGCGAAACTCCGCCTCCGAAACGGATATCTTCACGTGACTGCTACAACATGATTCTGGAATTTTTGTGTTTGGATGGTGGAACGCATCCTGTTATCGGAAAGGTCTGGGACCGATTTCCCAGATGCCTGGCGGAAGACGGCGACAGGTATGACCGATATCTTTGCTCGGCACTTTCTATGACGATGCATAGTTCCGATGACTGTATGAAGGCTTTAGCGCTGCTCGAGCTGGTGGAAAGCAGGCGATCCAGTCAGATGAGATTTGGAATCAACGATACTGAGGTGAAATTTACAGATCGTGGCGCGCAAGTAGACATTCTCATCGAGGAAGAGTGTGGCACAGTTGATGGCCTCTTCAGCTTGGCTGAATTTCGCAAGGCAATCGTTGCGTGGGGTGAATTCCTAAGCAAGCCCTGTACGCACGAGTACTTGTTGAAGGTAGATATTTCCTGATGTTCCATGAACTAAAGCGATGTCTGCTTAGGGTCGGTTACTGGTGGTCGTGACAGTCCGCGCATTTTCCGGCCGGGTAACCAGCTATGCTGGGCTGGACGGCCGAGATCGGCCAATAGCGGACATCGAAAGGTTTAATGATGAGTGACGACAAGCTTGTGGAAAAGATTTTTCAGTCTCTTCTGGATCTGGAGCAACAAGGTGAACTCGTTCTCACGACAAATTTTGGTGCCAACGCCGCAAGATACATTCTAGGTTCGGCACTGGAACAGTTGGTCGCTGATTTTGGAAAATCCAGGAGTCCAATGGAGGCTACCATGCCGTATTTGCTAGAGGAAACTATTGAAGAAGTAAAAAAGAAATTTGATGTCTCAGATGGGCGCGCGAAAGAAATTACCAGTTCATATTACGAACTGCTCCGCAAACGTTTTCCACTCGAGAGAATCGCCGAGTTCTATTGGCACGAAACCACTGGCGAAATGGCCAAACGTTCTTATTATTGCATTGAACTAGGACGAGACGAGGCCGGCGTAGACTACTTGGACTGGCGCCGCAATTATTAAGTCTTTCAATTGCAGATTGCAAACCGTTAGCTTATGCAGATTCGACTCTGCCGTCCGCTTTGGGTCGAGTCCAGCCGGTCGTAATTGTCTGAAATTTTGCACCTGCTCGACGCAGCCTGGGCACTTTGTCATAATGCCTTCAGTCAATATATGGCCCTTGGCCGCCAAGAAGATGCATCAGCTGGGCGAATCGATACCCTTTGCACTGTCCGAGTCCGATCACCGAGTCTACGAGCCGCGGGCTGTGCCGCTGGGGAAACTATGCGGTTGCATTTGCCCAGGCTGCCGTCACCCTGTCATCGCCAAACACTGTATGGCGGGCAAGCGTGCCCCTCATTTTGCGCATATGGCTGGTTCCGACTGCTCTTCTGGCTACGAGACAGCGGTGCACCTAGCGGCGAAGCAGCTTATCGAATCGCGCCGCATCCTGATGTTTCCGGGGCTTGCTACCTCGATTGCGGTGACTGACGCGACTGGTCACATCCACAGGCCCTCGAAGCAGCTTGCGGCAGCGGGTAGACGTACGCTCACTGAAGTAGCGGTCGAGGAAACCCTCGGCCAGATCCGTCCTGATGTGCGCGTGGAGGCCACCGAACTGGGCACCGTGCTGGTCGAGGTGGCTGTAACCCATTTCGTCGACCAGACAAAGCTGGCGCGGATTGCCGCACTGGGATACGGGGCTATCGAGATCGACCTTTCCAAGGTGCGTGACGCGACGTTTGCTGCCCTTGAGACGGCTTTGTTCGATGACTCGACAAAGACGAAGTGGTTATATCACCCAGCCCTCCCTGAGGCCCATCAAGAGCTACTGCAGTCGATCCAAGGTGACCTGCGAGTTGCTGAGGAGCTGGCGGCGAGGTGGGCCGCCAGACAGGCTGCGGATGAGGAGGCCGAGCGCCAAAAACAAGCCGAGCTTCAACTGCTCGAAAAGCAGCGACGCAAGGAAGAGATAGAGCGAAAGCGCGCTGCAGAGCAGGTCCTCAGACAGCGTCGCCATGAGGAGCTCAAAAAGGCCGCGGCATTCAAGGCGAGGCCGGAAGAACAAAAGCGCCAGATCTTGCAGCGTCGACTCGGCGTTGCCGCCCTCCCGACGGTGCTGAGCGCGAAGGTGCGAGGCGAGATGGCATTCGGAGTACTTGATCCGCTGGTCTGGCAGACCACCCTGTTCGGCGGACTTATACATGAGCGAGCTGGCCAGGGGCAGGGCTGGTTGAAACTAGACCTAGCCCTGAAGTGGATGCGCTATCGCTTTGAGATCGCCCCCAGGATTGCGCGGAGCGCTGACGAGGCAATCGGCGAATACCTATTAGCGCTGTCTGCTGCCGGCGCCATTGTCGAGTGCGACAATGATTTCTATGCGCTGGCTGTGGCTGATCTCAGCTGCTTTGAGACACTGCGCGCCATACGCCAAGAGCCCAATGTGCATGTGCATCGGCTTCAGTGGGCGGCGCCCGAGCGATGGCCCTCGCAGATCGCAGTTATCACATTGACGAAAGCGATGGTGAGAAACAACCGCAAAGCACAAGAATGGATACGGATGGCCGAAGCGCTGTCCAAACTCACCGCTCGTCCTCCCCTGGCCATCTGTAATTGGGCAAGCAGCCTTGGCGGGGGGCAGAAAGCAGCTATGGAGTTTTTGGTCCGAACTGGATTTTTCTGCCTGCCTAGGTCTGACGGCCTCGGCTTCTGATTAGTAGCTTCTTTGGAGCGGCCCCATCTGAATACGAGTTTAGTAGAACAGATGAGAAAAACCTCTCCGCCCATCGGCAACTGGAGAGGTTGACTGTCAGAACTTAGACGCTGATCTTATGCGTCCAACGAGGCCGACCGCTACGGGCCAGGTGATCGACAAGTGTTGGCGTACCGAAGAACTTGATACGGCCGCTTTCCGCAAATGCAAGCGCTGACTGGTCGACCTTCAGACCCGCGCCACGCGCTTTCATGGTCAACTGTGCAAGCAAGCGGCTGTTGTCGGTCTGGCTGCCGGAATTGGAGCGCGCATCAAAGACTGCAACGTTAATCGGCGTGCCATCGGTCGCGCGTTCAAGAATATGAGCAAGATTGATTTGCATATGTTCTCCTCGCGACCCGGCTACTTCTTGCCTTTGGGTTTGTTGGGTGCTTGCGTGAGGGCCGAGGCCGCGACGCTGCGTTGTGCAGGTGTTGACTTCGGATTGGACAACTGCTTGCTTGCCTTTGACGCAACAGATGCAGACGTTTGCTCGTTACCTCTTTTCGATGTTGCCATACAACCTCCTATTGATGGATTGTTGAAGCGACAAACACCATATGTTGTGCTCCTAGCGGAAGGAAGACTACATATAGTGGTTTTGATTATATGTGAGTTTTTGTTTTATGTGACATGTTCACTAAGAAAAACTGTGGATTTATACAGTTGAAAACTTAATGTACGTAACACTACGCTGCGCATACGTGTCATTGTGGCGGGTCGAAGAGCCAATTCCGGGCCTGCCGTTCATGGCGAGCGGGAGACCCAAGTAGTAGCCCGAGCCGAGGCCTACATTATTTCCTCTTATAGGTTAGACCGAGCATGACCAAGATCGCCAGTGCAACTAGGTAGGCTCCGCCCACGGGGTTGTGGTCTAAGGCGACGACGAGCGCGGATAGAGAAGTGATGAGGCCTGGTGTTATTTCAAGTTGCATAGAGAACTCCTTTGGTTGGTTAAGCGAAGCTGCAGCATGGTGTGTTTGAATGTATATAGTTCCGCTGCTAGACCATGATCGCGTCACGACCTTGTTGCGCAAGTCGAGTCAGGTGGGGCGAGATCGGGTGAAGTGAGGCAAAGTCAGGCCAGATAAGGTCCGGCTGGGTCAGGCGCAGGGCAGCATCCTTATTTTGAGACCTAGACAGTCGGTCGCTGCAAGGGCCCGTTGATGCCGTCTTGGGGTATCCAAGGCCCTTCTGCAGGCTTGGGCGGGACTTCTCGAGCAGGTGGGCGTGATCATCCTCAGGCCATCTGGGACACTTTAGAGGCCTTGTTGGCGTAGCGTTTCGTCTGCCGCACCTCGGCCGCGAAGGTCAGGAGCATACGTCGGATAGAAGTCGGCTTGTAGGCATTGCAGGAGGAGATCTTCTTACCTAGGGTGGTTCTAGGACCGTTGAGTGCCGCCATGGCTGCCACTGGTTGATCAGATGCGCCTGGCGTGTGCGCCGTTCGTCCGGCCATCCGCTCGGTCTGGTCATTAGTTCGCTTTTCTAAAAATCCGTCAGGTTGCCAGTGCGTCATCAGGCCGTGCTGTTACAGTGAGCTTGACGAGGTCCGGGAGCATCAGCCACTGCCTCGTCAACACTGGACCGGGCGCTCTGCGGTTTTTAGGCCAGCTTCATCATCCGGCCCTCAGCTGGATCCCACAATTCCACGGGCTTCAGGTGGTCGTGTTCGAGGATGTACTCGACGGTGTTGGTTTGACCTTCGTTCACGCGGCTTTTTTTCCTTTGCGGTGGGTGGCATGGTCTTTGGAGGGTACTTGCTGTCTCGGCTCGACAGGTAGATGGTGGGGAGGTCGCTGGGCTTTGATCGCTTCTTGACCAAGTACGAGATCCACTCTTTGCAGTCGTCCAGCTTAGCACCGGCCAGCGTCGCGTAGTTCATGCGGTCGCCTTTGCGGGTACCGCCAATACGGTGTATGTCGGCTTTTGGCTGTGCCAGGTGGAAGTTCATGGCCCGCTTGGCCAACATAGCGCCCAGCAGCGCCTGAAGACCGTAGCGCTTCGCGTTAAGGATCTGGCAAGGGTTGATCATGCCCACGTCGTCCAACAGGAAAAAGACGTGGCAGTGCAGACCTTTCTCGTCGTCGCGTTCAATGGCGGCCCGCCAGCGGACGGGTATACCCTCGCCGCGGAGTTTTCGGCATAGCTCTTTTATCACGCCTTGGAAGCGCCGCACTGAGGTCGGAGATTCAGCAGCATCGTCGAGTAGCACAAGGTGATACAGTCGCGGTCTCGCAAACCCGTGACCGTTCAGCATCGATAGAACGCGGCCTAGCGCTCGGCTGCAATGGAGGCCGTCGTTCCGTTTTAGGATTCCGTTTGTGATCTGTCGCATGACACCTCGTCTCGGTTGCGCGTACTCGCTCTCTCTTCCTTGTAGGAGGCACTTCATTACTCTTACTTTCTTTTACCACTGGGTTGAAGCAGCTGCGTCACTACATGAAACAACAACAAAATCAAAGGCTTGCTTCTATCAGGAACTTATGTTGCTTTTTTTGGTATAAGTTGTGCAAGTGCTTGAAAGGAAAGAAATATGTAAGTTTACCTTAGTGATTAGCTTGTTCCTAACTTGCCGAATAATTGTTATATTTATGATACTTCTTTAGATGTAGAGAAACTGGACACTCGATCTGATTTTGGTCGATATCTGCGACTCAACCACTTGGCACTGCCACACCAGCCGGTCGCGTTGCGCGATCGCGGCCATCAGGCCGCCCGACAGGTCGAAGATCGTGAGATCGCGTGCTGCCGATTGCCGTTCCCTCTCGCTGGCTTCTCGGGGTACCATCAGCCGTTCCGCCGCTTGCGCTTGGACTATATAAATGAATCATGGAATTCCTTGTGGAATTCCAAGTGGTTAGCTTTAAAGATAGCTTAAGGATTGCCATGTTGAATTCCATTAGGTATTCTTTAGGGAATTCCAGTTGGAATTCCTTAGGGCTTTCCATTTGGGTAACCATTCATCAACCTATCCCTTCAAGGCTGCTATGCCGTCAATCGTTTTTGTCTCGCCGAAGGGCGGGGCGGGCAAGACCACCTCCGCGCTCGTCCTGGCCACCCAGATTGCACAAGGGGCCGATGTGACTGTCATCGACGCCGATCCGAATCATCCTATTAAGACTTGGGCCGCGGCGGGCAACGCGCCGTCGCGCATGACGGTGGTATCGGATGTGACCGAGGAAACGATCGCGGACCGGATCGTGGAAGCGGCGGCACGCACTCCGTTCGTCGTGGTCGACTTGGAAGGCACAGCGGCAGCCATCGTCGCCTACGCCATAGCCGAGGCTGACTTTGTCATCGTACCGACGCAGGGTTCCCAGCTTGACGCCGAGCAGGCTAGCAACGCCTTCCGGCTGATCCGCGCGCACGAGCGCGGGATCCAGAAACACAAGCCGGATTACAGGTTGCCCTACGCGGTGCTATTTACTCGGACTTCGGTGGCCATCAGCAGCCGCGATACCAAACATATCCGGGCAAGCTTCGATAGTGCCGGGATCCCTTATCTGAAAACCGAGCTGCACGAGCGCGCGGCCTATAAAGCCATGTTCTCGTTCCGCCAGCCTCTGGAAAGCCTGCCGGCTTCAGAAGTATCGAACATCCCCAAGGCGATCGAGAACGCTAAGGAATTCCTGGCCGAAGTGATCGAGCGCATTCGCTGCACCAAGCCATCCAACAATGAAAAGGCCGCATAATGAGCCGTGCTAATCCCCTGGACGGACTGAACCTGGAAGAGTTTCAACCGAAAGCCCCGGAAGCCAAGCCGAAAGCCGACCGCGATGAGATTGGCAGGATCGCTAAGGAAAACGGCTTTCCGAGCCGCCAGGCGCCGATTGAGAAGCCGGCCGAGGATCGGCCTCGCCAGCATTATTTCCGCACCGGTCGAAACAAGCAGATCAATATCAAAGGTTCTCCGGAATGCGATGAGCACTTGCAGCGTCTGGTCGGGGAACTCAACGTTCCGAAAGGCGTGATCCTTGAAGAAGCGTTGAAGGCGCTAGAATCCATCAAATTTACCGCCGAGCTTACCGAGCGTCTAGACCGGGAATTCCCCAATAGGCGAAAGCTCAGATAGCCATAAGGAATTCCGAAAAGAATTCTTAAGGGAATTCCGCAATGGATTCGTTTTTGCAGTTGAGGTCTACTTCAACCTGACATAGCAGCGGCTGCCTAATTCCTTTTTTGGCAATAACATGCGTCGTACATTGGTGCCTGAGCGAAGGGCCGCTTTCGGCCAGGAGCGGTCGTAGCCAGGGTATTCAATTTATTCTGTCAGGTGCGTTACAACGCATTGCTAAGGAAGAGCACAGTGGAACTTGAATTCATCGGTGCGCCTCCCGCGATTGAGGGACAGACGTGCGAAGGGTTGATCTGCGAAGGTTTCGAGTTTGAAGGAGAGCCGATCCAAACGGCAAATGTCACCTATCTGAAGTTCGCTGGTATATGGCACCGTTTGTGTTTCGATCTTGGCACAGTGCACTGGCGAACATGGCCAACAGATCCAGAACCCTGGTCCATTGGTGAGGAAGGGTGGAACTATCCTCATATTGATGTGGCGCTTTCCGCTGAGCTGGTCGGTGTGCGCCTTAAGTCTTATAGAACGTTGGCTACCGAACGTGGAGCATGCGTAATATTCGAATTCGAGAACGGCCGCAAAGTGCTTATCAACGATGTTGAAGACTGTACGAGCTACGAGGTAATTTAACTATCTGCAGTGCCGGTAAAATCTAAATTTCGAACGACTGCTCTGGGTCGAAACCAGTCGTTAGACTAGCTGACCAGGCGGGCGTTAGCGTACGATTTTTTGCGCATTCCGTGCATGCCCCTAGGAGGGCGAGCAGAGCAGATGAGGGCGGCTCAAGTCCTGACGAATGTCAGGATGCCGCCGCAGGACGGCACCCTCTGTATCGTGGGAGCATGTAGAGGCGGGTTTGGCCGGGTCGGCCCCGGCCAGCCTCGATGCGAGCGGCCTGTGACTTAGATGCAACCCAATGCAACCCAATGCAAGCTCGTGCAAGCCAAATGCAAGTATATGCAACTGGATGCAACCAGTCTTAGTAATTTATCTATCAAGACTTAGGCACGAGAGATATGAATACAAAACTCGGAAGTTTTGTATTCATATCCGTGCCAAAGGGATGCCCTTTGAAACCCTTGGTAGTCCATGATCTTGGCATCTAGAAGCTCCGACCGACGGCCGGACGATGACCTTAGAAGGGTCATGGATGATCCTAGGAGGGTCATGCATGACCTCTATAGAGGTCATGATTGGGTGATGATGTATTTCTCTGTGCGGCCGCTGAAACGCTGCATTAGCCCTAGGCCACCTGGTGGCAGACACAGTATCTAACTGTTTTAAGACCTCGCAACGCAGCGCCTAGATTCCATCAATCTGGCTCATCGCCCGCTTTTCGTTGTTGAGGAAGGCCAGCTCTTGGCCATTCAACTTCGCCTGCAGGGCAACCCCGTACAGTGCGATTGCCTTGAGCAGAACGTCGGCTTCGCTGGAGCCGCTGGCGACAGCCAGCCTTGCCAACTTGGCTTCAAGGGCAGGCGACATGCTCAGCGCCATTTGAACATTTTTGGTGTCAGTTACCATGTCAACTTCCTTTTGTTGTAGGTTTATCTTGCAGGTCTATCCTAAACCACTGCGCTAGGCAGTTCATGCGAATTCGCGGGTTCCCCGCACCCCGAATTCTCCACACACATTACACACTAGACGTCTTAGCGAATTTTCATACGTAAGTAATTGAATTTAAATATAAATATGTGGTCTACCTTTTAGATAGCGCGGAACTATAAAGATCGACGATTAAAGAAAAGTTTACTTAAAATCATGGGCTTATCAGGTCTACAAAGGTAGACAGTAGGGCTTGTCCTGCGCGACAAGAAGAGCTACTGAAATTCAGCGATAGACGACTTTGAAGGTCGGACTATCCTCTGGGCGGCTCTGTCGGCGGTCATAGACCCGGGTGGTTGCGATATTTGCGTGACCCAACCACTCCTGTACCTTGGCGATATCGGCGCCGTGATCGAGCGCGTTGGTAGCGGCGGTGGCACGCAGCGCATGGGGTCCGAAGCCGGCAACGTTGATCTGTAGGGCCTTGGCGTAGCCAGCCAGCAGCTTGTAGACGCCGTCTGGCGTGATCGACGCCGTTCCACTCTGGGCGTTATTGCTAACCGGCCGGAATAAAGCACTTGCCTTGTCGTCACCGTGGCCGGCCAGATCGAGGTAGGCGGCAATCGCATCGGCTGCGCCGGGGTGTAGTGGCACGTAGCGTATCTTGCTGCCCTTGCCGTGCACCTGCAGGTGCCTGACGCCGCGGCGCTCCTGGATATCGGCCACGCGCAGCGCGCACAGCTCGGCGCGACGCAGACCGTGATAGAGCAAGGTCGCCAGGAGTGCGCGATCGCGTAGCCCGCGCAAGGTGGCCAGATCGGCGGCGTGGAGCAGAGAGTGCGCCTGATGATCACCGATCGCCGGCGTCTTGCCCTCGCTGCTGGCGATTTTCGGACGTTTGACGCCGTCCACTGGATTGCCCTGAACTGCATTAGCTTCGCAAAGGGCCTCGAACAAGGACGACAACGCGGCGAGCTTTCGGCGTATCGACGCGCCGCTCAGCGCACGTCGCTCCAGGTCGCGGCGCCAGGCAAGCACGTGAGCGCGTGACACGTCACGAAAATGTTCTGGATTCTCCAGTCCTGTAAAGGTCATAAACCCCTGTACATCGTTCTGGTAAGCGCGGCGAGTTTGCGGGTTGTCGATGTTGGCGAACCAAGTCAACGCCGGCGGCACATCGGCCAACTGGTGGAAATCATGCATAGACAGTCCACGCGACGGCGGGGGGACTGGCATCAAAGTGTGTTCGGGATCGTTGGGCATGGCCTAGCTGGTCGAAAGCGTTGATGGGTCACTCTACTATTGATAACATGTTCTAACGTGACATACATGTGCTCAACCCGAGCGCCCTGCACAATTCCCGACTGATCGAGCCGAGGGCACGGCAAAGCCGCTTGGCAATGGATCGGATACTGAACTAGTCGTCGCACTTATTCATCACGGCGTCACGTTGTTGCGCCGTCAGATGGGTATAAGTTTTCTGCATCGCAACACTCTATAGGAAAACCTGTCGCGTTTGGTTTCATAGACTGATGTCTAGAAAATTTATAAACATATATTTTTCTCATGAAACATGAGTTAAAAATCATAAATTTTAAATGAATAAATTAAATTTGTGAATTGTGATAATTGGATAGAAATATTGGTTATTCATTGTTTATATTACCCGGGCTGCATAAATTAATTCAACCAATTTACTTTCAATTTACATAACATGATTTTGTATTCAGATAACATTTCTTTTTCTACCATTGCTTCTGAAGTAACTGGTTCTCCCAATCTCGGACCTGGAGAACACAATGGTGATGCCGGCACTATGCCCGGAGGAGGTACTGGAGCTAATCCAATGCCGGGCGGTGGAATCGGTGGGCATTGGCAATATCCAATTTCTGCACATTTGGAGTCCCCCGCTCCTTACGACGTACCAACGGATACACAATTTTCCGTCGTAATCATTGGTTCTATTGAGAACGTATCTACATACTGATTCAATAGAGAGTTCTAATTAGAAGGTAAATAAAAGATAAATATTTCATAGCAATAGTAAGATGGAATATTCTTACTATTGAAATTTATTATTTGAGTTAATTAAACTATGGAAATAAATTATTTAAAATATTTAAAATATATTATTCCTATATTTATTTCTTCTTGTGCTTTAGATCCATCTGGCACTAATGATTATACTAATTTAGGAAAAAGCGAATTAGCAGAAAAAATAAAGCCCGCTTTGTTTTTAGGAGAGTCTGCAACAAACCAATGGATTAGCAATTGGGTCAATAATTCTAATATTCTGATCCAGCCTGATCCATATAAGGAGATGGAAAAACTAGGATTCAATTGTAAATCAAAATATGATCAAACTTGCACATACGATGGAAGCGCCAAGTCTACTATAACGAGTACAGATCGGAAAAATATAGAAAGATTTGAAACTTCCATACATATAGATGCTATTTTAGAAAATACGTCTATAAAAGTCAAAAGTAAAATTTCAAAATTTAATTATTGATATAAAATGAAAATCGTCGAAGCTAGTAATTCTGTTCTTGCATTAGGTGCACATCAGTATTTTATTCTTCAAGATGATGCTGGAAATGAAATCGCTCAGTTGAATGGATTTGTGATTGGCTCGGATGGAGTTCCAAGTTCAACAGGACTTGTAGGAACTCTCCAAGTAAGAACAGATTACGTAATGAATTCCAAAGATAGTATAGCTCAAAAAGTAGTATTGGAAGGTTCTGACGAATATATACAAAAAGTGTGGGATGCTGGCAAATTATGTGGCGTGGAAATCAATAATAGAAATTACACATATAATGCTTTCGATACGGCTGGGGGGCATAATAGTAACGCTGCATTTACGACATTAGCAAAATGCATGGGTGTCGCTGTCAATGACCTTACTCCTTGGCATACTACCCCTGGGCTCAATGATACTATTTTGGATCAAAATGTTATTGCATACCTGAGAGCTATATCCGGGTTCGCTGATCCTAACGGAACTACCACCCCTGGTGTTGGAAGTGGTGGAGAACATACTGGGGGAAGCGCTGGCAGTATGCCTGGAGGAAGTTCAGGTTCATATACTCCTTCTCCAGGTACTGGGGCAGTTGGCGGCGGCTATTGGCACCCTATCTCTGCTCATCTCGAATCACCAGCCCCATATGATTTACCAACCGAGTCACAAACAACCCCTGTAACTATAATTGGAGTTAGCGATATTACAGCAGTAGCATAAAAAATCTTATAGTCTTTTTGAGCTTTGTAATACAAATCGACCGAAGCAGCGGTCGAGCGTGGTCGTAGGGAGCTGACGGCATGAGCGTTTCAGCAAAGCAGAAATATCGAACGACCAACTCGAAAGACTATAACACGGCGTTGAAGGCGCGCGGCTCGGTGTTCATCTGGCTGGACAAGAACATGTGCTGGCACGGCAGTGCCGGTAGCAAGCGGGGCCGCCGCCCGAAGTACAGCGAGGAAGCGATCCAGTTCTGCCTGACGATCAAGGGCTTCTTCAATCTAGTCCTGCACCAGGCGATGGGCATGACGTAAAGCCTGCTCAAGCTCGCTGGCCTGCACTGGCAGATGTCCGACTTCAGTACCGTCAGCCGGCGCCAGAAACATCTTTCAGGCCACCTCGAATAACCCAGTTTTGAACGTCAGCAGGCAATCTGAACCACGATTTAGCGTGCCGCGACTCTCCGACAACGCGATTTTTGATCGCGACACGTACATGAACAGGCTGGTTTGGCAGCCGCAGGCTGCCAAACCGTGGGTTTAGAACGGTGCCAGACCGCGTTCTTTCAAGAATACGAGACGCTTGAGGTTGTAACTGGCAGCCTTCAACTGCAGGACGAAGGTCGTGCGCACGATGCCGAGGCAGCGCACCAGTTTTCCACCCATTTGAGCCAGGGCGCCGAATACATGCTCGACACGGGCTCGCGGTGTGGCGATCGCGCGGTTGCGCCGTTTCTGCGTCTCGGAAATGCCTTTGGTCGCATGGCCGCGTCGTTGAATATGCACGCGCCACCCGGCTTGTTTCAATCTGGCTTCGCGTTCGATACTGGGGTAGCCACGGTCGGCATAGACATCCCGGCTTGTGTTGCTCAGGTCGAGCAATTCCTCGAAGACCGTGGTGTCGGCTACGGCAGCATGGGTGATGGCGATCTTGCGGATCAGCTTGCAACGCTTGTCGACGCTGGCGTGCAGCTTGTACCCAAAATGATTCTTGCCGTGCTTTTTGGTCCACTTGGCATCGACGTCCTTTTGCGCGCGCTTATGCGGTTTCCAGCCTAGCGGCATCGTGCCTTCCTTGACCGTCTCGGCCTCTTCCCGCTTGTTACGTTGAACCGGGGCTTGGACCAGCGAAGCGTCGACGATCTGGCCGCAGCGGGCAAGATAGCCTTGCGACAGCAGCTGTTGCTGGACTTGCTCGAATACTTGATTGCCTACGCCTGCCTGGGCCAAACGGTCACGGAACAGCCAGATCGTCTTGGCGTCGGGGATGCTGCTGCTTTCCGTCAGGTCCAGAAAACGCAGGAAGCTGCGCCGGTCCAGCAACTGATACTCCAGCGCGTCGTCGGCCAGGTTGTAGAGCTGTTGCAGCACCAGGATCTTGATCATCAACACTGTCGGGTATGGCGGACGGCCGCCCTTGGCACGCGACGGACGCGGCGCGGCGGCATCGATGCTCCCCGCCAGCGCCTCGAAATCCACATGCTCGGCCAGGCCCACCAGCGGATCGCCCAGCTTCGCGCGCCGGTCCTCGCGCTCCTGCTCGGCAAATAGACTGATCCGGGGTTTCATCACGGCGACACTCACTGGCTTGGTTCGATCTCAAGATTTTACCCAGCCGGCGTCAGGTCAGCCGAGGTTTTTAGAGGTGGCCTTCAGCGACGATTGGGGTGCAGCCGAGGACAAAAGGATTGCACCTTCTGGTCGATAGCACGGGCATCAAGATGCTGGGCAAGGGCGAATGGAACACCAAAAAGCATGGGGCCGATTTTCTTCGCCAATCATGTCGATTCGGAAAATATCGAAAACACCGGGCGCTGTACTATGGCGACTATAGGATTTCCGAAGATGGCGATAAAATTTGGCGTAGTGTTGCCGTTCGTTCCTAATCTTGTCAAACTACGTCCTCGCTTATGCGGACACTCGAAAAATTGGTATGTGGAGTAATAAAGCACTAGGCCAAGGATGGCATTCTATTTTAAATAGTGGCGATATTTTATTGTTAGTTAAATTTATGTAACATCCGTCATTAAAAGTTGCGATACCTTCTGAGACGGGCAGGCCGCTGCATAGGATCTATTGGATAAAAAGAAAGCGGTGAAAAATACTTAACATATTTTGTTCGTACATATGATTCAACATCATATTCTTACTCTACTCCTCCTGAGCCAGTGAAAACTACCGTTTCCTTGCAATGCGAGCATTATAAAACTCCATTAAAAACGTATTTTGTCCATTCCGCCTCAAAGTAATCTTCATTTACTTGATGAATTGATTCAGCATTCATTTTTGAAAAAAATGAATTTTCCTTTAATTTTAATAAACTGATTTGACAGTTTGGGCACTTCCAAGCTGGGATGGATCCTTCATTAAAGTAATTATTAAATAGTTCTCTATTCATTTTATGATGATATTGAATAGGATAATCAATCAATAAACGACTTTGAATGTCGGGCTGTCTTCAGCGCGCATTTTGCGGCGATCATACACGCGCGTAGTCGAGATATTCGCGTGGCCCAGCCACTGCTGGACCTTGGCGATATCGGCTTCGTGCTCGAGCGCGTTGGTGGCGGCCGTAGCGCGCAGCGCATGCGGCCCGAAGCCGTCGACGTCGATGCCGACTTGACTGGCGTACCCGGCCAAGATCTTGTAGACGCCGTCGGGCGTGATTGCCCGCGCGCCACGAGCGTTGTTGCTAACCGGCCGGAACAGCGGCCCGGGCTTGTCGTCTCCATAGCCCGCCGCCTCGAGGTAGGCCGCAATTGCGCCGGCCGCCGCCGGGTGGAGCGGCACGTAACGGATTTTTCCGCCTTTGCCGTGCACCTGCAGGTGACGCACGCCACGGCGGTCCTGCACATCCATTAGGCGCAGCGCGCATAGCTCGGCGCGGCGCAGACCGTGGTACAGCAGCGTGGCCAGCAGCGCGCGATCGCGCAGCCCCTGTAGCGTCGACGCGTCCGGTGCCACCAACAGGGCGCGCGCCTGTAGATCTCCGATTGCCGGCGTTTTACCCTCGTGGCTGTCGTTCTTCGGACGTTTCACGCCGTCGACCGGGTTGCCTTGCACGGCATTGGCTTCACACAGCGATTCGAACAGCGATGACAGTGCGGCCAGCTTGCGGCGGATGGTGGCGGCGCCGAGACGGCGCAGCTCCAGGTCGCGGCGCCAGGCCAGGACGTGGGCGCGCCCGACTTGGCGAAACGCGTCTGGATCCACGATGCTAGTGAACGCCATGAATTCCTGGACGTCGTTTTGGTAGGCACGCCGGGTTTGCGGGTTGTCGATGTTGGCAAACCAGGTCAGTGCAGGCGGCACGTCGGCTAGCTGGTGGAAGTCGGCGCTAGTCAGGCCCGTACCGGGTTGGCGCGTTGTTGTGGTCAGATCGTTGGCCAAGTAAATACCTTCATCAATGTACGTGCCACTACAGTGACAAGTGTTGGGCTTGTCAGGCGGTCGATCAAAAGAACGACCAGACGGACCAGCCAGTGATCGTTGCGGAAGTAGTCGAGCGGCTGTTTTTTCATTGGGTGCGATGTGCGGTTGTTCATGCCGCCATCTTGCCGTCACGAATTAGACGTGGTTGCAAGGGTTTTCCTAATTTCCCGCGCCTTACCTGCTGAGTTAACTTTACTATTGATAACCTATTTTATCAATAGTAAAAGACAGGAAGGGTGATGTGAATCACTAAAATTTTTCAACAAAAAAAGCACTAAAAATTGAAAATTATGTACAAAATTATAACATTTTCACGAAATTTTTACAAAATCTGTTGTAAAAAACCTATCAAAATCTCGATATGACATCTTTTGATGTATCTTATCTTCCTCTTCTTGAAAGGTGTCAGGGTAGGCATATCTTATGAGTAGTGAAGAAATTACCGCTAGCGTTCGCTCGGATCTAGCTCGCCTTTGTCGCTCCTCAAAGCAGCGAACTTCTGAATTTTCACGCGAAAAACCTACTCGGTGGAACCCTGGCACGGTGTTGGACCCAGATGATGAAAATGGGCGTTGCTTTACACCTTTAAGAGCGTGGGAATACTTAGCCGATTGCATTGACGCAGGGCATCCAGTTGAAGTAATTACTTTAGATTTGCCTCCCGGCAAAAAAGGTTACGTGCTAAAGATAGCGCAACCTAATGGAAAGATCTTATATATCAAACTCCAATTATGTAAACCGGGAGTGCATGGCCGAAGCTTTCACTACAGTATTTACCCAGAGTGAAGATGAACGGATACGAGCAAGGAGAAGACAATATGAATTCAAAAGAAACACAAGTGTTTAGTTCCATTACATGCTGCCCGATGTGTGAAAAAGAAGACGTGATCACCGAAAGGCAATTGGAAAAATTTGAATATGGGTCAGGAGAAAAACCTGCTTTGTTAAGCATTTACATCCCTGTAAACGTATGTAAAAGCTGTGGTTATGAATTTGTCGATGAAAAAGCGGATGAGATACGTCATGATGCGATATGTAACCATCTGAATTTATTGACTTCATCGAAAATTCAGGAAATAAGAATGAGACTAGGTGGATCTCAAAAGAGTTTTGCCGAATTTAGCCATTTAGGTGTGGCAAGCGTACAGAGATGGGAAAAAAGGCAAGTCTTGCAGAGTGAAAGCAACGATATTTATCTGCGTCTACTTGAATTCCCTGAAAACGTTAAACGATTAGAGCGTTGGAATGCCGGACTAGCTATGGAGGAAAACACTTCCAAGTCACACGAGTTTCAAGGAAAAGGCTTAGATGCTAACGGGGTAAGTGCACATATACGCGCAAGCCAAACATTCTCTTTGAAAAGAAAAGTTGGATAAAGTATGTACGTAGTTACATTCTATTCATTTAAAGGTGGTGTTGGGCGAACCATGTCTCTTGTTAATGTTGCTGCTGAGCTGGCAAAACAAGGGAAGCGCATACTTATGGTTGACTTTGATCTTGAGGCGCCTGGCCTATCAGATTTTGAGCTGATAGATACTAGCACCAAAAATCCTGGATTAGTGGAATTCATCACTGATTATGTAAACCATGGTTCTGTTCCCGATGTGTCTAAATATTTATATAAGTCTACTAAATATGAAGAAACGGAAGATAGGCTTTGGGTAATGCCGGCAGGATGCCAAAATGGCGACTATCAATCATTATTTTCATCAATAAATTGGCAAGACCTTTATCAAAGCGCGAACGGATATCTTTTAATGGAAGATCTACGTGCGCAGTGGGATAGTTATTTGCGTCCAGATTACGTATTTATTGATTCGCGAACGGGTTATACAGATATAGCTGGTATTTGTACGCGTCAATTACCTGACGCTGTTTGTTTGCTTTTCACTCCAAATAAGCAGAATCTTACCGGGCTAACAAAAATCACTGCTGAAATTAAAGCGCAAGACGAATTGCCTGGTTTGCGTAAACCTAAGTTACATTTTGTGGCATCTAATATTCCAAGCTTGGAAGATGATGAAGACGTTTTAAAGAAAGCTCTAGGAAACTTTAGTCGCCAGTTGGAATATATAAAACCTTCGGCAATTATTCATCACTATAATTCCTTTGCTCTTATTAACGAAGCAGTGTTTACCATAGAGTATCCAAAAAATCCATTAGCTATTGAATATAAATTACTTGCTGATGAAATTACTCGCGGTAACTTCCAGGATCGCTCCACTGCTATCTATTTTCTGAGATCGGTAATCAAGCAATCTACTGATCGCTCAGATGAATTCTCAGCAAAAGAGGTAGATCAGAAGTTAACGCAGTTTGAAATTGATTTTTCTAATGATGCCGAAGTATTATTTTGGATGTCTAGAGCAAGACGAGCATTAGGTAGCTTGGAGGAAAGCGAAATATTGCTTGATGCAGCGATCCAAAATGGTCTAAACACTTCCACAGGATTTTTAGATAGAGCAATTATTCGATTTAATCAAGATATTGATAGAGATGAAGATGCTATTTGGGCGGATCTTAAACATATACTCAAAATGGAGAGTAATGTTTTACCGAGTGAGTTGCTTTGGACATTGAAGTTGGCAAGCCGACTTGGTCATGGTTCGTCCAGTGAGGTTCTTTCTGCCCCTTCGATAAAATCTCTTCAGAGCGAAGATTTGCTTTATTTAGCAGAAAAATTAAGTGACAGTCGGCGCAGCGCAAATCTTACAATCGATATTCTTTCGTCAGCCCTTGCCGAGGATAGGATTGAGCCGCAATATTTAGATGACGCTTACAACTCGTTGGGAATGGTACTTATAGCAATTGGGGACTTGGATAAGGCCTCAGAAATATTTAGCAAAACTACTGACTTCTATACGGATACAGCAGAGCTCACGGCCACATTCAATTATGCAATGGCAAGGTACTGGGTAGGCGATTCCAATGCGGAGGAATACTTTAGAAGGGTAATCCGGTTAATTAACACGGAAACTGCAAATATTGATGCAAATTATCTTCAGTGCTTATCTTTTTGCAACTTCGCTGTAGGGCAAAAAATGGAAGCATATAGGTTGCTGGAAATAGCAGAAACTAAAGTAAACGAACAATCTGGACCGGTCTTTAGCTGCTGGAGATATTTGGAAGTAAGTCCAAAAAAATTCAAAGAAGACCTTCTGGAAATGAAAAACCTATACGATGGAAAGTCCGTAGCCCCTATATTTTGCAAGCAGAATTTACCTAAAGAGATAACTTAACAAGCAATAAAGTAAAGTATATAAACGAAATAATTTTGCTTAATTGTTAGATATTGCATCGCTACTAATATCTTGGGTTCCTTTTCTTCACTTAAAACGTTCAAGATATCATTGGTGTCCATACCAGATAAGCTAAACCTTGCTGTCAAGCGATGCTAACTATTTTGTAACCGGTTTCAAGAATATTCTATGCTATGAGTTGCGCGCGGCGGGTTTTATGTCAAATGAGCAAAATCTACTTGTGACCGGTCACAACGTAGGATAGAGTTTTCCCATTCCGCAACACCAGGGACTAATCATGGAAGAAAAAAAGCGCCGCACTGGAGGCCGGTCGACCGGATCGGGCGAGCAACTGCCGGCGCGCGATCGCGCGCGCCAGAGCCGGCAAAGCCGCGCCGCACAGGGCGCAACTAGGTTAGATTTTTTCCTCGACCCGCAGCAGTCCGACCAGCTCACAGACCTGATGGACCAATGGGGCATGAACACCCGCAAAGAGGTGGTACAGCATGCGCTCGACATCGTGCACCAGACCATTGCCAAGAACCGAAAGGCTGCCTGATGAGCTACAGCTACGAGATAAAGCCACGTCCGGCCGAGCTGGGCGGCGGATGGAAACTGACCCTGCTGCAGGACGGCCAGGAAGTCGGGGGCGGCGTGTTTCCAGTTATCGAGGAAGATCCACAGACTGGCATGGACTGGTGGAACAACCTGGCCGAAAAGCAGCGCGCCCACTGGGTCATGATGGGAGCGTCAGCCATGCCGGCTGCAGCTCGCCACGCCTATCTGGTGTCCGAGGCATACAACGACGCCCAGGACGAGGCCGAAGCCTGGATGAGCACGAGGGCGCAATGAAGAACTCGAAGGCAATGGAGAACATCCAGGCTCGCGCCAATGCAGCTCTGGCGGCACAGGCCGCGCGAGGCGAGCAGTCCGACCTGTTCGGCGATGTCGGAGCAGCGCCGCCAGTTGGGGAGCCGGCCGACATCGAGCCGGCGCCGACGAGGGGGCGCATCAAGGCCAAGCGTGAACGTCTCTTGCCGGTGCGGCACGTAGAGCGTGATTTCTTCCTCTGCGATATGTTCGATTACGCGATGAAGGATGACGGGGCAAGCATGGAAGCTCCAATTTTCACGCTTGCCACCAGGCCCGATCTGACTGTTTGGAACTGGCAGAGCAAGGACGGGAACCGATCCTTGACGGTCACGCCGAGCGTATTAGGCCGAGCAACGATGTTCGACAAGGACGTGCTTATCTACATCGTTTCGCAGATGACGGAAGCACTGAATTGCGATCGAGAGGACGCCAAGAACAGGACCGTGCGATTCATCGTGTACGACTACTTGGTGTCAACCAACAAGCCTACAGGCGGCGCCGAGTACAAGCGCTTAGAAAGTAGCCTGGAACGCCTGCGCGGCACGTCGATTAAGACCGATATCAAGACCGGAGGCGTGCGAGTAAAAGAGGGCTTCGGCTTGATCGACAGCTGGGCCATCGTAGAGAAATCGCCCGAGGACGAGCGAATGATTGCCGTCGAGGTTACCTTGTCTAAGTGGCTGTTTAACGCCGTCCACGCCCATGAGGTCCTGACGATCCACCGCAACTACTTCAGATTGCGCAAGCCTCTGGAGCGGCGACTGTACGAGCTGGCACGTAAGCACTGTGGCAGCCAATCGTCCTGGAGTATTGGCCTTGAGCTGTTGCGGGAGAAGTGCAGCGCGAATAGCCATCTGCGATCCTTCCGCAGCCAGATCAAGGAGCTATGCGCCGCTGATACCCTGCCGGAATATCGCATGACGTACTGCAGCGAAAAAGACCAGGTGACTTTCTATATTCGTGACGCCAAGAAACTAATAGCGGCGGTCGCAAGTGGCAAAAGCCCCTTGCTTGAGAAGAAATTCGGATGACTGAATCATC
>NZ_CP051686.1 GCF_012849555.1 Massilia forsythiae | reverse complement strand
CGGCGTGCCGAGGTCGACGCCTACTTGGCCGCGCGCCCGGACGACGCCGCGCGCGTGCGGGCGTGGATCGGTCAGAACGACGCGCTGCACGCGCTGTTCGACCCCGTGCTCGACGAACCGCTGCCGGCGCGCCTGGCCGCGCCGCTGCGCGCCCGCCCCGGCCTGCGCGACGTACGGCATTGGCCCTGGCAGGCGCTGGCCGCCGGCCTGGCGCTGGCGCTGCTCGGCGGCGGCGGCGGCTGGAGCCTGCGCGGCGCCGCCGAACGCGATCATCGTCTGGCGTCGATCGAGGCGGGCGCGCCCTTCCCCCAGCCGGCATTCTCGGGCCTGGCACACCAGGCTGCCATCGCCCACGTGGTCTACAGCCCGGACGTGCGGCGCCCGGTGGAAGTCGGCGCCGACCAGGAAGACCAGCTGGTGGCATGGCTGTCCAAGCGCCTGGGCAGCAAAATCCATCCACCGCACCTCGGCAAGCTCGGCTACGAACTGATCGGGGGCGCCTGCTGCCCGGCGCCAGCGGGCCGGTGGCGCAATTCATGTACCACGACGGCGCCGGCCAGCGCCTGACGTTGTACGTCTCGACCGAGCAGGCGCAGAACAAGGACACGGGCTTCCGGTTCGCCAAGGAAGGCCCGGTCAACGTGTTTTACTGGATCGACGGCAAATTCGGCTATGCGCTGTCGGCCGGCATCGACAAGGGCGAACTCGCGCGCGTCGCGACCGCCGTCTACGAACAACTGGAGGGACCCGTTTGAAACCGATGTATTTGCTTGCCGCCTGCCTGTGGGCCGGCGCCTGCGCCGCCCAGGACATGCCGTTCATGCCCGCACACATGCACGCGCATGCGAGCACGATCGCAAGCGCCGCCCCGCCCGCCTTCGTCGCCAGCAGCGCCAAGCCGTACGCGGCCCTGGCCGACGACGCCATGGCCGTGATGGACGACGACATGCGCCGTGCGCCGATGAACGGGGACCCTGGCCACGACTTCGTCACGATGATGATCCCGCATCACCAGGGCGCGATCGACATGGCCAAGGCCATCCTGGTGCACGGCACCGATCCGGAATTGCGCAACCTGGCGCAAGGCATCATCGCTGAGCAACAAAATGAAATCAATGTCATGCGGGCCTGGCTGCAACGCCACGACGCCGGCACGACCACCCATACCGATAAGGAAGTCCATGCAACGCACTAAATTTGCCGGCACCACCATCCGTGCCGCCGCACTCGCCATCGTACTGGCCGGCGCCCTCACCCCCGCCCACGCCCTCCCAAGCGCCCAGGACCGCGTCTACACCGCCGACCAGAACAGCAACACGGTCTCGGTGATCGACCCGTCCACCAACACCCTGCTGGGCCAGATCCGTCTGGGCAACCTGCGCCCGGACGTGCTCTCGCCGCTGTACAAGGGCGAGGTCAACGTGCACGGCCTGGGCTTCTCGCCGGACCACAAGACGCTGATCGCGATCGCCAACGGTTCCAATTCCGTCACCTTCATCGACACCGCCACGAACAAGGTCAAGGGCGTCACCTACATCGGCCGCTCGCCGCACGAAGGCTTCTTCACGGCGGACGGACGCGAGGTCTGGGTGGTGGTGCGAGGCGAAGACTATATTTCCGTCATCGACCCGGCCACCTTCAAGGAAACGCGTCGCATCCAGACCACCGGCGGGCCTGGCATGGTGATGTTCCACCCGGACGGCAGGCTGGCCTTCGTCGTCTCGAGCTTCAACCCGGTGGTCGATGTCGTCGACGTCAAATCGCACCAGGTCGTCAAGCACATCCCCGTGACCAGCCCGTTCTCGCCCTTCCTGCAATTCTCGCCGGACTTCAAGGAAGTGTGGATGACGCACAAGGACGTGGGCAAGGTCACCCGAATCGACGTCGCGACGCAATCGGTGAAGGGCGTGATCGACACCGGCCTGATCACGAACCACCTGGCGTTCGCGCGCACCCCGGCCGGCGTGCGCGCCTATGTGACGGTCGGCGGCGAGAACGTGGTCAAGGTGTACAGCACCGGCGACGCGCCGGCGCTGGTGGCGACCATTCCCACCGGCGCCCTGCCGCACGGCGTCTGGCGTTCCGACGACGACAGCCGCGTCTACGTCGGCCTGGAAAACGGCGACGGCGTGGACGTCATCGACACCGCCGCCAACAAGGTGGTGGCGCACGCGCCGGTGGGCCAGGCGCCGCAGGCGCTGGTCTACGTCTCGCACGCGGTGCCGGCCGGCGCCGGCACGACCAACCTGGTGCCGCGCGCCAACGCCGAGCCCGTCAACATCGCACTGCGCCCGGCCGGCGGCGGCGCCACCGGCTTCGTGGTGGCGCGCAACCTGGGGCTGACCGATGCGCTGGAGGTGTCGTTGTTTTCCCTGAAGCCGGACACCGTGTATTCGGTATACGCGAGCGGTCAGGCGATGCCGGTGGCGCGCTTCAAGACCAATCCGAAGGGCATGGCAAACGGCACCGCCATCGGCCCGATGCGCGAGGTTGCGAGCGCCCTGTCGGCCAAGGATCCCGGCGCCAGCCGCATCCTGGTGATGGAAGGCGATGCGCCGGCCGACCCGGCCAAAGCCGTCCTGGCAAGCGTGCGCTAGAAACACGGCTCGGCCGCCGGCCCGATCAGAACAGCGAGTGCCGGCCTTCGTCGCTCACGGCCGGCATGTCGTACCGACGGCGCACGTGCATATCCGCGTCGAACTCGTAGACGACCGGCGTGGCGTTCGGCACGTCGAGCGTGGCGATGTCGTCGTCGCTCATTCCTTCCAGATGCTTGATCAGCGCGCGGATGGTGTTGCCGTGCGCCTGGATGACGACGCCCCGTCGCTCGCG
The DNA here is from genome assembly GCF_012849555.1 of Massilia forsythiae. NCBI lineage: Bacteria > Pseudomonadati > Pseudomonadota > Betaproteobacteria > Burkholderiales > Oxalobacteraceae > Massilia > Massilia forsythiae. Next base: position 113,750 of record NZ_CP051686.1, on the reverse strand, counting down.
CAGCGCCGGCGCCGCCAGCTCTTCCCAAAACGGCCGCACGCGCCGAACCACATCTTCCAGACTTTCGCTCAGCACGATCTCGCCTGCCCGGGCACCGCGGTTACGCGGATCATCCGCATACGCGCGCGCATCTTGCAGCGCCATCGGCGGAGGCGCCACGGCAAACGAGCGGCGCCAGGCGGCGACCTGCGCCGCGCCGTATTCCCGTTCGGCCGTCGCCTTGTTCAGCCCCGTCAGGGCACCGTAATGGCGTTCGTTCAAGCGCGGGTCCGGCACAATCGGCAGCCACATGCGGTCCATTGCTTCGCAGATGATCCATTGCGAGCGGATGGTGCGCTTGAGCATCGATGTGAACGCGACGTCGATCGCCACGCCCGCCGCGCGCAGCGTCGCGCCCACCGCCCGCGCCTGCGCCATGCCGAGCGGCGTGAGGTCGACATCGGTCCACCCCGTGAAGCGGTTATCGGCGTTATAGGCGGACTCGCCGTGGCGGATCAAAATCAGTCGGTGCATGGCGCCTCACTCCTCGGATCGGCTGCGTCCCGGCCGGGTCGCGCGCAACCCCCGGACGAACTGGGATAGAGTAACCGCAAACTTATCCGGGCACGCGTTCGATGCCGGCTTTCACCCTGGAAATTCTTATGAATCCTGCCATTCAAGACATCCATGCGCGCGAGATCCTCGACTCGCGCGGCAACCCGACGGTTGAAGTCGACGTGCGCCTGGTATGCGGCGTCGTCGGTCGCGCCGCCGTGCCTTCGGGCGCTTCGACCGGCATTCATGAAGCCGTCGAACTGCGTGACGCCGAGCCGCGCCGCTACGACGGAAAGGGCGTGAAGAATGCCGTCGCCCACGTCAATGGCGAGATCGCCACCGCCGTTGCCGGCAAGGACGCGACCGACCAGAAAGGCATCGATGCCCTTCTCATTGCGCTGGACGGTACGCCGAACAAAAGCAGGATGGGGGCGAACGCCGTTCTGGGCGTGAGTCTGGCTGTGGCGCGCGCTGCCGCCGCGGCGGCGGGCTTGCCCTTGTTCAGTACCCTGTCCGCGTCGCACGCTCCACGCATGCCGGTACCGATGTTCAACATCCTCAACGGCGGGGTACACGCCAATTGGCAAGCGACCGATTTTCAGGAATTCATGATCGCCCCCGTCGGCGCCCCCACGTTCGCCGAGGGCGTACGCTACGGCGCCGAGATCTACCATCGCCTGCGCACCATCCTCAAGGAGCGTGGTTACAACACGGCGGTCGGGGATGAGGGCGGCTTCGCGCCTATCCTTAAGCGCAACGCCGAGGCCGTCGAATTAATCCTCGAAGCGATCGAAAAGGCAGGCTATCGACCCGGTGACGACATCGTGCTGGCGCTCGATCCGGCGTCGTCCGGCTTTTACGAGGACGGCCTGTACCACCTTCGCAGCGAGGGCCGTAAGGTCGATGCGGCCGGGCTGGTCGACCTGTACGAGGGATGGATCGAACGCTATCCGATCGCCGTGCTGGAAGACGGATTGGCGGAGGACGACTGGGCCGGCTGGCGCATGATGAACAAACGGCTGGGCAAAAAGGTCGAACTGGTTGGCGACGATCTGTTCGTGACCAACGTCAAACGCATCGAACGCGGAATTCAGGAAGACGTCGCCAATGCCGTTTTGATCAAACCGAACCAGATCGGCACCCTCACCGAAACGCGCGCCGCAGTCGAACTGGCCTACCGTGCCGGTTGGGGCGCCATGGTCTCCCATCGCAGCGGCGAAACGGTCGACAGCTTCATTGCCGATATGACGGTCGGATTCGGTACAGGACACCTCAAGACCGGGGCACCTGCGCGCGGCGAGCGCGTGGAAAAATACAACCAGCTGATGCGCATCGAAGAAGCGATGGGTCGAGATGCCTCTTACGCCGGCCGCGATGCGTTCGTGCGCGGGTAGGTTGAAAACAGCTTAGCCCGATGACGCGCCTGGTTACACGCATCGTCGTCGTTCGTCATGGCCACGTCGATGGCATCGATCCGCCGCGATTTCGTGGATGCGCCGAATTCCCGCTCTCCGAACTCGGACGGCGCCAAGCGGAGGCGCTGGGACGGCGCGTGGCGCGTGGCTGGCAGCCGGATGCCATTTACACCAGCAATTTATCCCGTTGCATCGATACGGGCACGGCGATCGAGCGCGCAACCGGCGCGCCTGCAAGCGTTCTCGCCGAGCTCGCCGACATCGACTACGGCCAGTGGCAAGGTTTGACGCACGATCGTGTCGAGTCCTTGTGGCCCGGGCCGGCACGGATGTGGTTTTCGAAACCCGACATGGCCTTGATACCCGGCGGCGAGACGCTCGCACAGGTGTTGGTACGCGTCATGAGTGTCCTCCATTTCGTGCTTTTGAAACACGCCGGCCAGACCGTCGTCCTGGTCGGGCACGACAGCGTCAACCGTGTGCTGTTGTTGCATTGCCTTGGGCTTTCTCTCAGTCATTATTGGCAACTCCGGCAGACGCCTTGCTGCGTGAATGAATGCACGTTCGAGGACGATTCGTTCGTCATCCAACGCATTAACGAAACCGGTCACCTGATTGGCGTTTAAACAAGGAAATGGCGGGAAGACGAGTGGATCGAAGTTTTTACAGCAGGTTAAAAGGTCGAATTCGGCGTCGCCTGCGCTCAGGACGCCGCGCGATGATTTGGCGGAACAAGCAAACCTTGCTATGATTGACTTTAATTGGAGATGGCATTCCTCCCGTAACCGCTCAATCCCGAGCTGATGATGCCTACCTTTCCCGGCCGGGAAGGTAGGCGCATGCCTCGATCCGGACCAGCTGGGCTCACTCACTGGACCGATGAAACCTGATCACACACCCGAACAAGTCGAGCTTTTGCATTACATGGCGAAGTGGCTGCTGCTTTCCGTCATCGCGGCCGCACTCGCCGGCTCCGCGTCCGCATTCTTCCTGTTTGCACTCGAGCGCGTCACCCAAATCCGTGTCGCGTCACCGCAGATCATCTGGCTGCTCCCCCTGGCCGGGTTCGCCGTGGGGTGGATCTATCATCGCCTCGGAAAGGATGTCGAGGCCGGCAACAACCTGATCATCGACGAGATCCACGACCCGAAGAAAACGATCCCGCTGCGGATGGCGCCGCTGGTCCTTGGCGGTACCGTGCTGTCGCACCTGTTCGGCGCATCGGTAGGTCGCGAAGGCACGGCGGTGCAGATGGGCGCCACGCTGGCCGACCAAATCGCCCACATGTTGCGTCTGGACCGCGATACACGCCGGGTACTCGTCATGGCCGGCATGAGCGCCGGCTTCTCATCCGTGTTCGGCACGCCCGTGGCGGGCGCGATCTTCGGCCTGGAAGTACTGGCGATCGGCCGCATGCGCTACGACGCGATCCTGCCCTGCATCGTCGCCGCCATCGTCGCCGACCGCGTGGGACTATGGTGGGGTATCCACCACACACATTATGTGCTCGGCGCGGTACCGGCTGTCGGTACGACCGGCCTGGTTGCGGTCGTCGTCGCCGGCATCGCGTTCGGCATGGCAGGCATGCTCTTCGCGACGCTGACGCACACGTTGAGCGACACGGCCAAGCGCCATGTGCCGTACGGTCCGGCACGCCCCCTGCTGGGCGGCGCAATCGTCGCCCTGGCGGTCTGGCTGAGCGGGACACAGCGCTATATCGGTCTCGGCATTCCGGTCATCGTCCAGGCGTTCCAGCAGCCGCTGGGATTCGAAGACTCGATCGGCAAACTGGCGTTTACCGTCGTCTCACTCGGCAGTGGCTTCAAAGGCGGCGAAGTGACGCCGCTGTTCTATATCGGCGCCACGCTCGGCAACGCCCTGGCGCCGTTGCTGCACCTGCCTTTCCCGCTACTGGCCGCGCTCGGCTTCGTCGCCGTGTTCGCCGGCGCCGCCAACGTGCCGCTGGCGTCTACCGTCATGGCCATCGAACTGTTCGGCGGCGAGATCGCGCCGTACGCAGCGCTCGCCTGCGTCGTCAGCTACCTGTTCTCGGGGCACACCGGCATCTACCGCGCCCAGCGCATCGGCCGGGCCAAGCACCGGCGCGCGCTTCCCGAGGACCTGCGTCTGTCCGAACTCCATGCCTACCGTGCGCGCGAACGCGCGAGGCCGGCAGCGCAGCGTCCTGAACAGTGAGCCACACGATGAACGATTTTGCCGTCCTGCGCCTGTACATCCCGATGTCGGCCCGTGCCCGCGCCACCCGTCTGTGGCACCATCTCAGTCCCCCGCAGCTCGCCCACCAACTGCTGACGCAGGCACGCCGCGCCGGCATCCGCCAGGCGTTGCTGTTCCATGTCGGCAGCGGCTACCTGCCGGGTGAGAAGCCATCCCACGCCCACGTGGAAGGAACGGCAGGGCGCCACCCGCAATGCGTCGAACTGGTCGATACGGAAGAAGCGCTTCGCGCGTTCCTTTTCGAACACCATGCGCAACTGCACGCGGTGCAGGCCGTGCTGTTGCGATGCGAGCTGCCGCTCGCAACCGAGGGCAAGGCGACGCACGCAAGCGCCGGTTAGCGGCGCATCAGTAATGCGGCCGTCCCCATGCCGAGCGTGCACATGACAAGCGAACCGGCAACGTGCAGCAGCACTGCACCGGCTGCCATGGCCAAGCGGCCGGCGCGCAGCAGGATCACCGCCTCGCCGGCGAAACTCGACATGGTCGTCAAGCCGCCAAGGAAGCCGGTGACGACGAACAACCGGATCTCGGGCGCGAGCGACGGCGTTTCGGTTAGCCAAGGTATCGCCACCCCGATGATGTATGCGCCCACCAGATTGACAAGCAGAGTACCGGGTGGAATCTCCGGAAACAGCGAATTCAAAGCCACGCTCGTCCACCAGCGCACGAGCGCTCCCAGCGCAGCGCCGGTGGCGACTGCGAATACGGAAGAAAACTCCATCGATGTCCCATTTGTAATGTACCTTGCCACCTTAACACGGCACTATGGGCAGCCGCACCCGGCTATACTCCATGCCCATGTCTTTCCATTCCCTTGCTCGTTTCGATCCATCCGTTCGTCTTGCACTGCGTGCGCTATGCTCGGCACATGCCGGCCCGGTCGACCTGGACCTGGGGCGAGGCGAATGCATCGCCATCGTCGGTGAATCCGGTTCCGGCAAGAGCGTGTTGCTGCGCATGATCGCGGACCTGATTCCCAACGAGGGCACGGTGCTGCTGGACGGCGCACAGCGCGCAAGCTGGACGGCGCCGGCATGGCGTTCGATGGTAGTCTATCAAGCAGCCGAGCCGGCCTGGTGGGACGCGACCGCGCGCGCGCACCTTCCGGCATCGGAGCAGAAGCGGGCGCAGGCACTGGCCGATGCGCTGAAACTGCGGGCCGCTGCGCTTGATACCGACCTGGAGCTGCTGTCGACCGGCGAACGCCAGCGCCTCGCGCTCATCCGTTCCCTGGCTTGCCGGCCCCGTGTCCTCCTGCTAGACGAGCCCGCTTCGGCGCTCGACGCCGCCTCGACCGCAGCTCTCGAAGCCCTACTGCGTTCGGAACTCGAACGAGGCACGTCGGTGTTGGTCGTGACGCATTCAGAAGAACAGGCCGAGCGCCTCGGGCAGCGGTGCCTGCGTATGGCGAGCGGCCGGCTCGAGGTGGCATGAGCCAGATTGCACTGTCGGCGTCGGACATGGCGCTCGCGGCCAGTCTGGTCGTATTCGATGCGGCGGTTTCGATCGCCTTCGGCCTGCGCCTGCATCGGCCCTTGCTTGTCGCCAGTCTGAGGATGGTGCTGCAGTTGCTGCTCGTCGGCCTCGTGCTGCGCATCGTATTCCGTTCCGACGCGCCGGCGCTGACGCTGGCCATCGCCTGCCTCATGATCGCCGCTGCCGCGCGCGAAGTCGCAACGAGGCCGACGCAGCGCCTGGCCGGCTGGGGCAACTACCGTATCGCGGGCGCAGTGGTAGCGCTGTCGAGCCTGGCCACGGTGGTGCTGGCCCTGATGACGGCCATCCGCCCCACGCCCTGGCACGACCCGCGCTATGCCATCCCGTTGATGGGCATCGTGCTGGGCAGCGTGCTAAATTCGGCAAGTCTGGCCCTCGACGCTTTCCTCGGCGGCGTGGTTGTGTCGCGCAATCAGATCGAAGCCCGTTTGGCCCTGGGTGCATCCTTGCGCACAGCGCTTGCGCCGCTGATGCGCGATGCGGTGCGTAAAGGCCTCATCCCGGTCATCAACCAGATGTCCGCGGCGGGTATCATCACGCTGCCGGGCATCATGACCGGCCAGCTCCTCGCCGGCATGGATCCGCTCGGCGCCGTCGAATACCAGATCCTGTTGCTGTTCCTGCTGGCCGGGAGCAGCGGACTGGCCGCCGGCGGCGTGGTCTGGCTGGCCAGCCGCGCACTTGGCGACGACCGCGACAGGCTGCGGCTGGACCTCTTGGCTTAGTTATCCGGCCGCTTCCTGGTCCGCACCATGTCTTCGAAGGCGGCGACGGCGCGGCTGCGATGCCGCTGGGCGTGGCGCAGCATCGAGAAGCTGCGCGCCGGGAGCGCGCAGTGCGCCCGTGCCAGCAAGCCGGCCTGCACATGCGGCGCCACGACCAGTTCCGACATCGCGGTGGCAAACGGTCCCGCCATGACCGCACTGCGCACCGCCTCATTTGAGGGAAGTTCGAGTGCGATCTGCAGATTGACGACCGCCACGTCGAGCGCGGCGAGTCCGGTCTCCAAAGCGGACCGCGTGCCCGAACCGGCTTCACGCAAAATCCATTGTCCAGCTTCCAGTTCTCTGGCCGTCAGCGTCCTGCCGTCGGCCCAGGGATGATCGGACGCAACCACAACCACCATATTGTCTTCGCCGACAGTCTCCTCCTCCAGGCCGGTCGGTTCTATGTTTCCCTCCACAAAACCGAGATCGGCGCCGCCTTGCAGCACGGCCTCGGCGACGCTCTCGGTATTGCCCGCTTCCATGTGCAAATCGATTCCCGGCCATGCTTGGCGGAAGCGTACCAGCAAGGCCGGCAGCCAATAGCTGGCGATGGTCTGGCTGGCGTGGATCGTTAGCGACCCGCGTCTGAGCTCGCCCAAATCGGCCAGCGCCGCCTCGGCTGCCTGGGCGCTCGCGAGCGCGCGGCGTGCTTCGACGAGAAAAATTCGTCCCGCGTCGCTGATTTCGATGCGCCGGCCGACACGGTGAAACAGCGCCGTTCCGTATCGCTCTTCCAGCGACTTGATGGAAGTGCTGACCGCCGAAGGGGTCAGGAAGAGAACGGCGGCGGCCTGGGTAAGGTGCTGGCGTTCGGCGACCTCGACGAATATACGCAACTGATCCAATGTCATCGTTCAATATTTTAGAAAGATATGTTCGTAATTTTAAAATAGACCAAACAATTCAGTACAGCGATACTTATTACATCGACGTATATGAATATGAGAAAAATAATGAAGAATCAAGTGAACAATTTGTCCGCCGCCGTTCCCGGCCTGTTGCTTTGTGCTGCGGTGACGGCAGCTGCCTATCTGCTCGAAGTGGCCGAAACCCACGTGTTCGGCCGCGCTTGGCTCGAAAGCCTGGTGCTGGCCATTCTCATCGGCACCGGTATCCGCACCCTGCACCGCCTCGACCCGCGCTTCGATCCAGGCATCCATGTCGGCGCCAAACTGCTGCTCGAGATCGCGGTCGTGCTGCTGGGCGCTTCGGTCAGTGCCGGTGCGCTGCTGGCCAACGGCCTCGGCCTCATCGGCGGTATCGCGGCGGTGGTCGTGGTTGCGATCGTGTTCAGCTATTTCATTGGGCGCAGCGCGGGCCTGCCGCAGAAGATGGCGATCCTCATCGCATGCGGCAATTCGATTTGCGGCAATTCCGCGATCGCTGCAGTGGCGCCGGTGATCGATGCCGACGGCAAGGACGTCGCCGCCTCGATCGCCTTCACCGCCGTGCTTGGCGTGGGCGTCGTATTGGGCCTGCCGCTGCTGGTAGGACTGCTGTCGTTCACCCCGGTGCAGTATGGCGTGTTCGCCGGCTTGACCGTCTATGCGGTGCCGCAAGTGCTGGCGGCGACCGCATCGGTATCGGCCGCGAGCGTCCACATCGGCACCCTGGTGAAACTGGTGCGCGTGTTGATGCTGGGTCCGGTCGTGCTGGTCTTGTCGATGTTCGGACGCGGTAGCGGCCGGGCACGCCCTGCGCTGTCGCACCTCGTGCCGTGGTTCATCGTCGGTTTCCTGCTGCTTCTGGTGCTGCGTTCGATGGGCTGGATTCCGCAGGCTGCACTGGCGCCTGCCCACGACGCGGCGAACTTCCTGACCATCATGTCGATGGCGGCCCTCGGACTGGGCGTCGATGCCCGCGCCGTACTGCGTGCCGGCGCCAAGGTGGCCTCGGTGGTAATCGGCTCACTCGCAGGATTGGGCGTGGTCAGCTTTGCTCTGATCAAGTTGCTGGGTGTATAGGCACAGCGCCCTCTTCCCGACTTATATTTATGCCAACTAAAAAAAGGAAAAATCCAATGAAATCATATCTCTGTCATAACACCGCTCGCCGACTCGCTGCAGGCGCGATGTTCGCGCTCATGACAGGCATCGCCTGTGCCGCACAGCCGGTACTGGTGTACGGCCCCGGCGGTCCCGCGCCGGCGATGAAGGAAGCGGCTGCCGCCTTCGAGCAGGAGCACGGCATCAAGGTGACAGTGACGGCGGGCCCGACACCGGGCTGGATCGAACGCGCGAAGCAGGATGCCGACGTGATCTACAGCGGCTCGGAAACCATGATGACGGACTTCACCGTTGCGATGGGCGGCCGCATCCAGGAAGCCAGCATCACGCCGCTCTACCTGCGTCCGCTGTCGATCCTGGTTCGTCCGGGCAACCCGAAGCATATCCATGGCGTCTCCGACCTCGTCAAACCCGGCGTGCGCATCCTGGTCGTCAACGGGGCTGGCCAGAATGGCGTTTGGGAGGACATGGCGGGTAGGAAAGGCAATCTCGATACAGTGCGCAAGATCCGCACGAACATCGCCAGCTATGCTGCCAACAGCGCGATCGCGCGCGACACCTGGACCAGCCGCAGCGACATCGATGCATGGCTGATCTGGAACATCTGGCAGGTCTCCAACCCCAAACTCGCCGACGTCGTGTCGATCGAACCGGATTACGCGATCTACCGCGATGCCGGCGTCGCCCTGACCGAGCACGGCAGCGGCAACCCGGCTGCGAAGCAGTTCGTCGATTTCCTGCAGTCGCCGCAGGGCAGCGCGATTTTCACCAAATGGGGATGGCAAAAATGACGGCGCGCGTCCTGCCATGACCGGGCAAGCGCAGGAACGCAATCTCGACGACCCGGAGGAAGTTACGCGCCGCTACCTCGAACGCCATACCGCGCCAGTGGCTGCGCTCAACCGCTGGGTCGAAAGCCACGCCGGCGGCATGCGCGAGATGCCGTGGTTCGATCCGCGCGATGGCGGCACCTTCGCCCGCATCCTGGTCCTGCTGGAAGCGCCGGCGCGCCAGGCGATGCGGCCGCGTTTCGTGTCGCGCGACAATCCCGGTCCGGCGCAGCGCAACCTCAAGCTCTTCCTGGCGCAGGCCTGCGTGGCGCGCGAAGAGACGGTGATCTGGAACACGGTTCCCTGGCTGCCGCCGGTCGATGGCCCACCGATGCAGCTGCGCGCCGGCGACATCCGCGCCGGCATCGCGCTGCTCGACGACGTCCTCGGATTCTTGCCGGAGCTGCGCGTCGTGGTGTGCGCGGGACGCACGGCCAGGCGCGCCGAAGCGTCCATCCGCGCCAGCCGGCCCGATATCCAGGTGCTGTCGATGCCACATCCGAGTCCGCTCGCTGTCTGCGCCGGCCCTCACGTAGCGCGGCAGATCGTGGACACGCTGGCGCAGGCGCGCGGGGTTGCCGGCGCCTGGCGCCGTACCACCTAAGCTCACGGGCGCTGCAGCGAAGCAATACAAGGCGAGACGAACAGCTTGCCCTGGTAGGCGCCATTCGCCGTGCGCCACGCGACCACCAGCCACAGCATGGCCAGCACCGCTACGAGCAGCGCGCCGGCGATGTCGAAGAACAGCGAATCGAATACATTGGCAAGCCGCAGCGTGGTCACGGCAAATACGCCGAGCGGAAATGTATACCCCCACCAGCCAAGGTTGAAGGGTACCGCGCTCCGGAAATAGCGGCAGGTGATCAGTGTCGCGAGCAGCATCCACCACAGGCCCAGCCCCCACAGGAGCAGTGCGCTCACGACCCCCAGGCCGTATGCGACCCGGCCGACCTCTTCCATGCCGAACAGGGCGAACGTCGCAGGCGCATCCGCACCGAGCACCAGCATGCCTAGGGAGCCTGTACCCACCGGGCCCAGGGCCAGCCAGCTCGATGCCGCCATGCTTTCGTGCGGCAGCTTGTGCAGCGCCATGCGCAGCAGCAGGATCGCGAGGATGCTGAGTGCAACGGGCACCGAATAAGCCCAGAGCACATAACCCGTAAGGAGCACCGTGAAGCGCGCCGCGCTGTCCTGCAGGTGCGGCACGAGCAGGCCTGCGCTGGCGGCCGCCACTTCGGCTGCGACCACGGGCAGCAGCCACACCGCAGTCATCTGGTCGATGCTGTGTTGCTGGCGGGTGAACATCAGGTACGGAATCAGTACGCCGCAGGCCAGCGCCATGGCGACGTCGATCCACCACAGGCATTGCGCTACCGCGACCGCGGCCTGCCCCCAGCGCGCCACGCCGAACCCCAGGAAACCGTTGATGATCGTCGCCAGACCCATCGGGATGGTGCCGAAGAACATCGATACCGTCGCGTGCCCGAAGACTTGCTTTGCCTCGTCGAAGAACAACAGCCAGCGCGCGCCGTACATCGCGGCGAACACGACGAACAGCAGGATGTTGAGCAGCCAAAGGCCTTCGGCAAGCTGATGCAGCCCGAAAACGGCATAAGGGAATTGTGCGAGCGCGAGCGCGAGAATACCGGTACCCATCGTCACGGCGAACCAATTCGGTGTGAATTGCCTGATTGCTTCAATCGGACTGCTCAATTGCCTTAAAGGCTTGAGACCCGACGAGGTGGCGATGATTTCGCTGAAAGACATGGCTCTCCAATTTTGAATATAGCGCGCAGCATGCGCTGGCAACCGTAGCTTAAATCGAAATGCCTAATTCATGAAACACGACGGACAGCAAGAAAATCAAGCTGATATTTAGCTTGATAATACTCATTTTATTCGTTTTACAGCTAGTTCCCGGCTCAATACACTGAAGTTGTAACTTTCACTCAACACTATTGGAGCGCACATGAAAACCCCGACTCGCATTGCAGTTACCGGCGCCGCAGGCCAGATCGGCTATGCCTTGCTTTTCCGTATCGCCAACGGTGACCTGCTCGGCCCCGATCAGCCTGTCATTCTCCAGTTGCTCGACCTGCCACATGCCCTGGGCGCCATGCGTGGTATCGACATGGAGTTGCAAGACTGCGCGTTTCCACTGCTGCAGGAAGTCCTGGTGACCGACAATCCGGAAGTCGCCTTCCGCGACGCCGACATCGCCATTCTTGTCGGCGCACAGCCGCGCAGCAAAGGTATGGAACGCAAGGATTTGCTTGCCGCCAATGCAGGGATCTTCGCCAAGCAGGGACGCGCCCTGAACGCGGTCGCCAAGCGTGAAGTCAAGGTACTTGTCGTCGGCAATCCTGCCAACACGAATGCACTGATCGCCATGCACGCGGCGCCGGACCTCGATCCATCCTGCTTCAGCGCGATGATCCGGCTTGACCACAACCGCGCCCAGGCCATGCTGGCGCTACATCTGGACAAGAGTGTCGACAGTATTTCGCAATTGATAGTCTGGGGCAACCACTCGCCCACCATGTATGCCGATTACCGCTTCGCCCTCGTCGATGGCCAATCTGCCTCGTTCGCGCTGCGCGACGAGCGCTGGAACCGAGAAGTGTTCATCCCGACGGTGGCCCAGCGCGGCACAGCCATCATCGAAGCACGCGGCCAGTCGTCCGCTGCATCGGCGGCCAATGCCGCGATCGACCACGTACGCGATTGGGTGAGGGGCAGCGGCGGGCGCTGGGTCTCGATGGCGCTGCCGTCGGACGGCGGGTATGGCATCCCGGAAGGCATCTTCTTCGGCGTGCCGGTCGTCTGCGACGGGCGCCAGGCAAATCGGATCCGTGGCCTGGACATCAATACCTTCGCGCGCGAAAAACTGCAGGCGGCAGTCGATGAATTGGTGCAGGAGCGCGACGCCATTCGGCATCTGCTGGACTGACCTCCGTAAATTGTCATCCTCGGTACGGAATTTACCAAAATATCAGGTTGAATTCCGACTTTTAATTTATCCAGCAATTTTGTAGAAATAATAATGCGACGTATATTAGGCTGACCATCACGCCGGGAACCCGGCGCCCGGTCAATCACAGGAGACAACAGCCATGACAAGAAGATCAGGCGACGACACCGCCAAACCTGCAGGTCCCCACGATAGCGCGCGCCCTTTCGAGGGACGCCGCCGTTTCATTCGGCACACTGGTTTCATTGCCGCTGGGTTGGCCGCCGCCCCGGGCGCCAGCCTTGCCGCCATCGCCAAGGACGACGGGGTCTCGTTTGCCGATGGCCCGCGCGAACTGGTCAGTTATCCGCAAAAGCGTCCCTTGATCCGCGTCACGACCCGTCCGCCGCACCTCGAAACACCGTTCGAGGTCTTCAACAACGGGGCGATCACGCCCAATGACGCGTTCTTCGTGCGCTACCATCTGGCGAACCTGCCGATGTCGATCGATCCTGAGACCTACCGGCTCGAGGTCAAGGGTGCGGTAAAGCGCAGCCTGAGCTTGTCGCTTTCCGAACTCAAGGCGCTGGGAGAGCCTGTCGAAGTCGTGGCTGTCAACCAGTGCTCCGGCAACAGCCGCGGGTTCTCGTCGCCGCGCGTCTTCGGTGCCCAGTTGGCAAACGGCGCCATGGGCAATGCGCGCTGGGTCGGGGTGCCGCTCAAGACAGTGCTGGAAAAGGCCGGCGTCGGCGCCAATGCACGACAAGTGATGTTCAACGGCCTGGACCAGCCTGTGCTGCCGTCGACCTCCGATTTCAGGAAAACGCTGGACATCGAACACGCGCTTGGCCACGACGTACTCCTGGCCTGGAGCATGAACGGCCAGGACATCCCTTACCTGAACGGCTATCCTCTGAAGCTGATCGTTCCCGGCTATTTCGGCACTTACTGGGTCAAGCACTTGTCCGAAATCGAGGTGCTCGACAAGCCTTTCGAAGGCCACGATGCCTTGTTCATGACGACGGCCTATCGCGTGCCAGACAATGACTGCCTGTGCGTGGCACCCGGCACCACGCCGTCCAGGACCAGGCCGATCTCGACCCTGCCGGTGCGCAGTTTTATCACCAGCGTCACCAGCGGCGGCGTGCTGCCCGCCGGCCGTACGGTCCAGCTCAAGGGTATCGCTTTCGACGGCGGCGCGGGCATCAAGGCCGTGGATGTTTCGATCGATGGCGGCAAGACCTGGCGGGCGGCGGAACTCGGCGCCGACCTCGGGCGTTATTCGTTCCGCGAGTGGCGCCTGCCGGTAAGCTTCGCCGCACGCGGCCAGACTGTCCTGATGGTAAGGGCCACCAACCGTGCCGGCGAAGTGCAGCCGGCGGACCCGACCTGGAACCCGGGGGGCTATCGCCGCCATGTGATCGAATCCTACCCCGTGACCATCGCCTGAGGAGGCGCCCATGAAACGAATCGAATCCTTCTTGCCTGTTTTCCTGCTCGTTGCAGGCATGGCCGCGCCGGCGTACGCCGAAGTTCATACACTCAAGCTTCCTGCCGAGACAGCGCAGCTCAAGTCGTCGCGCCTGCCCGGCTATGTCATCGCCACGCAGAAATGCGCTACCTGTCATTCCGCCGATTACATCAAGTACCAGCCGCCAGGCATGACCCTAGTCCAATGGACCGGCGAAGTCGGCAAGATGCAGCACATGTATGGCGCCCCGCTCACCGATGACGACGTCAAGGTCATCGGCGCCTATCTCGCGGTGACCTATGGCAGCGCGAAGGAAGCCGATTTGCCGGCAGAACTCAGGCTCGCGTGGGCATCGGGCGCTACGAAGCCGGCGGCGGGAAAGGGGCTCGACGTACAAGCGCTGCTCGCTTCCAACAACTGTCTGGCCTGCCATGCAATCGACAAGAAGATCGTCGGACCGGCTTACCATGAGGTGGCCGCAAAATACCGCGGCAATCCCGGGGCGCAAGCCCTCCTTGAAAAAAGCATCCATGGCGGCAGTTCGGACAAATGGGGACAGGCTGCGATGCCGCCCTTCCCCCAGCTCAAGCCCGAGGAATTGCGTGCGCTGGCCGATTTCGTTCTGAAGCAATAGGGAAATGCGCAGCGTTTTGGCAAGCGGCGTGGTTTCAATATAATTGGGCGTCAGCACAACTCGACGCCCGCCAACGATGCGCCTCTCCCTTCGCCAGCTTCAGATCTTCCTCGCCATCGCTGGATCGGGCAGCACCACGGCAGCGTCTCACCAGGTGGCCTTGTCGCAATCCGCGACCAGTGCAGCCCTCAACGAGCTCGAGGCGATGCTCGACGTCCAGCTGTTCGACCGGGTCGGCAAGCGCCTGCTCATCAACGACAACGGCCGCCTGTTGCTGCCCTAGGCGCGCCAGATGCTGGACGCAGCGACGACGATCGAACGCCAGTTCGCCGAGCAGAACAGCTTGACAGGCCTCGGCCTGCATCTCGGAGCCAGCACGACGATCGGCATCTACCTGTTGCCGGCGATACTGGCGGAGGCATTCGCCGCGTCGCCCCAGGGCCCGCCTCGCGTCACCATTGCAAATACGTCCGACATCGCAACGGCGGTCGCGAATTTCGAGCTGGATCTAGGCTTGGTGGAGGGGCCATGTCATGACCTGCAGCTACAGGTCGAACCGTGGATAGCAGACGACCTTGTGGTGGTTGCCGCCCCCGGCCACCCGCTGCTTACCGACGGTGCCGCCAGCGACGGGACCGTGTCCTTGCAGGCCTTACGCAACGCCGGCTGGCTACTACGCGAACCCGGTTCGGGAACCCGTGAGGCGGTCGAGCAGGCGCTCGTCCCTCACCTGCACAGCTTGCGCTCGGCAGGCGAATTCAGCAACGCGGAGGCGATCAAGCATGCGGCCGCGCATGGACTGGGGCTGGCCTGCCTGTCCCGGCTCGTGGTCGAGGATTTCGTCGCGAGCGGTCGGCTGGTAGTGGTACGGACCTCGCTGCCCGCCCTCAAGCGCAACTTCTTCATCATTCACCACAGGAACAAGGTGCTGTCGACCAGGCTCCTGGGCTTTCTGGCTTTGTGCCGCACGACGGCAAGCAGGCGGGTGCGGCGCAAGCTTGAGGACCACGCGCATGAATTTGGTTGATGCTGCGCCACGAGCCAGACCGAAAAGAGGATGACTTATCCAGCACGGCCCCGGACGGGCGGTTGATCAGGATTGCATGAGCAAGCATGGCATCAATTAGTCCTGCTCCATTGATGCTGGAATGTCCAGGCCGGCTCGAGGTATAGTCGTCTAAGGCGAATCCAGTGTCTAAGGACGGAACGGAAGAGGCATTAATGAAGATCAGACATTATTCCCATAATGTCAAATCCATGCCTGATAGGCAGACGGCCTTCCCCGGCTAAGCCAGCAGGGGGAGCCGACGCCGGTTTGTTGTTCTAACTCTCAGTTCGCTTAATGACAGAGAAGTTCGAATTGAACTGACGCTCCGTCGAGCTGCGCGATAAGACACGCTTGCCGCAGCGATGAACCAGCGACGCATCTGCCTTAACGAACGCCTACATGCAATGCGTCAACAGTTCCACTTTTACTTCATTTGTTCAAGAAGTCTCATTTTTACTTAATGAACAGTCCCACTTTTACTTCATCGGACGACCACCCTTACATGATAAGTCATATTATCATGTAAGCGTTTTTGCTTGTTTTGGTCGTGAAACAGCTTTAGGATAGGGTGTCTCGGCAGTTTTCGTTGCCGAAAATAAAGTTCGAAAGCCTGACTTCATGAATCGACTCAACCATTCTCACGAACCCGATCGCGCCGTTTCCTTTCCTCTTCCAAAGCTTCCCGCGCTGCCTGGTGCTGGAGGCGCTCGATGACGCAGCACACCGACGTCGCCTTACCTGAACTAGCCTTCAACCGCACCGATTACACGGCCCTACGCGCCTATGTGCAGAAGATTCCAGTCCAGCGTATAGCCGACCTGTACTACACCGAGGACAGCCCCCAAGTCGAGCAAGGCCTGGAACGCTGGCTGATCGACATGCGGAACGCCCTCATCGAGCGCGCGATCGAACACAACCCAGCCTTCGCCGAAATCCTGAAGGGTGCGCGGCAAGGTGGCGCGATCACGAAAAAAGCGCTCGACATTCTCATCACGGCGGCCGACCTGCCTAAGCCGACGCCGAGCCGTGCGCAGCCTGTGGCGCAGTTGTTCCGGCCGAAAACTGCCCGGTCCCTAAAAGATGAGGGGATCAAGACCCTTGGTGACCTGGTCGACCTCATTCTGCGCCGGGGCCCGGGATGGTGGCGCTCGATACCGCGCATTGGTGCCGGGCGCGCTGGCGCAATCATGCGATGGCTGCACCAATGGCCCGACCAGCTGGGGGAAATCGACCTCGGGCTTACGCACCCGGCCGCGGCTGACAACCTCGACCTGCTGCCGGTGCTGGACACGACAAGGCGGCGCGAAGTGGCACCACTCGGCACCTTCCAGCTGCCGACCTGGCTGTCCGGTACCGATGGCGTTAACCGAGCGCCCGCGTTCTGCTTTATCTCCGCACGGAACGACCTCGAGGCGGTCAACGCTTACCTGAACCGCTACAAGGGTCAGGACAGCACTGAACGGGCTTATCGCAAGGAATTGGAGCGATTCATCCTCTGGTGTGCGCTTGTCGCCTGTAAGCCGATGTCGTCGCTCCTAGTGGACGACTGCGAGCTTTACAAACACTTCCTGCGCGCTCCCCTTCCAGAGTTCCGCGGCAAACGCACGGTAAAGACCAGCAAGCGCTGGCGACCGTTTGCGCTGGAGCCTATGGACGCGGAATCTCAAAAGTATGCAGTGCGGGTGCTGAGGGCCATGTTCGACTGGCTCGTCAAGGTTCGCTATCTGGCCGGGAATCCATGGATTGCCGTAAAAGATCCGATCGTCACCGAGCAAGTTGAAGGTATGCAGATTGACCGGGCGCTCAGTACAAATGCCTGGGACACTGTGGTGGCCGTGCTATCCGAACGAGGCCTGACGCCAGTAAATCGGCAGGACCGGGTGGCGCTGGCAAGCATCCTGCTAATGGGGGACTCCGGCTTACGCCGCGCCGAGGCAGCTGGGGCACGCCGCCACAACTTGAAGCCGAGCCGGCACGCGGCTGGGGTCTGGATGCTCATCGTTCTGGGGAAGCGAAGCAAGATGCGTAGAGTCCCGGTAAGCCCGCGCACGATCGAGGCCCTACGTGCTCACTGGCGGGATCGCGGCTTGGACTTTGATTCGCAGCCGGATGACCTTCCGCTGGTGGCGCCGGTGGTGGTGCCGGGTACCGAAACCGCCCGAGCCCGACATGAAACAGGCAGCACGAACGGCTATAACTCCAGCTCGATCTACAACATGGTGGCAGCCGCGCTGCAGCGCGTGCAGAAGCACGTGGCCATCGCTACGCCAGGCGAGGCGCCGCTTCTTACCCCGGAAGATCTGGCCCAGCTGGAGGACACCTCACCGCACGCATTCAGGCATACGTTCGGCACCCAGGCGGTTGACGAGGGGATGCCGCTGCAGGTTGCGCAGGACATATTAGGCCATGCAAGCGCCTCCACGACGGCGATCTACGTGAAAGCGAAAGAGAAGCGAATAGCTGAGGCTGCGGAAGACTACTACAACCGCAAAGGCCCTATGGTGAACGGTGGAAAGCGAGGCGCGAAGGAATAGGCTTGATCTGCAATCCGTAGGCGGAAAACCCGGCTACGGTGGTGTTCGCCAGCTGCTCGACCATGGGCGCAAACCGCGGCTACGGCAGTGGGCCTGTCCTGCTACAATTCTCAGCCATCACATGGGGCATCGTACGCCGCAAGCGGTCACTTTCGAAAGGACGAATAATATGGCAGTCTTACTGATCAAGAATATCGACACCCAGACGAAAGCGGGATGGCCAGCAAATATCGATGGGATCGACCCAACAGATGACGATCTGCTGGTCGGTACGATTCACGCGCCGGCCGGGGTTATCAACGCGAAATGGGACGCTGGGGGCACTCTTCGTAACGGCACGCCGGACGGAAACTTGGACGTTACCGAATCCGAAGTCGCAGACGTAGTCGATACAGCATCGCGACTACGCACCTTGTTCCCTTGATCAAATAATTGTCAACTCGACAATTCATTAAGTAATGTCGAGTTTGTCTTCTGCAGTGCAGGTGCTCAGTTCTTGCGCAGGCCGATGGAACCCGCATGCCTGCTGCATTCCCCCTATCCGAAAAGCAACGTTATCCACTGAAATTGTGCATAGTGTCGCGCTGGCTGGTCCTTCCACATGCGGTCGATCCAGCGCGACGCCTCCCTCCGCATATCAAAAGCTCGACGCCGTCGCGCTTGGGTAGCACCTCTCTTGCAGGTGAGAAAGAAAAGTGCAATACTTCGATGTCGCTCCGCGGCACCGTCTCTGGGCTTTTCTTGCCCCTCCCCTACTCCTGCTATCTGCCGATACCAAGAGTGGGACCGTCCCAGCTCTCTCCTTTTTAACGCCGGCTGCCGGCAATTAGGAGAACTACCGTGACGAACAATTCGCTTCCAGAAGCGCACTCTCAACCTGCCGAAGGCGATCGCCTCGAGGTCTACCATACGGGCGGCGGCTGCATGGCCTGGCGCCTAATCGAACCGGACGCTCCTGGCCTCTTCGCCCTGGTAACAGACGAAGGTGGAACCCATATCCCTACCGAACCCGATACCGAAGATCTGATCATCGGGATCTGCGACGTCCAGCTCGACGATCCGCTGCTGGTGCTCGAAACCGACGGCCGCGCCGGTCTCTGCCGGTGGTACGTCCAGAATGTCGGCCACGATCCCGACAAGGAGCCGGACGGGCCCCGCCCGATCCGCCAACTCATCGAGGACGTAGCGACGCACATGCTGCTCCGCTGTGTCGAACCGCAGGATGCTTCCAGCTCTGGATTGGCTGGGTCCTGATACACCAACTCGCAAGCATGCCCAGACCGGAAATCCCTGGTCTGGGCGCTGCCGGCGCCTTACTCACGCGCTGCCTCGATCTTTTGGCAGTCGCCCTCCCCTTCTCTACGGTTTCCGACATACCGATGTCGCAAGCCGAATGCGGCTCCGCTCTTTCACCACGCCGGTTTTCGGCAATAAGGAGCACACATGCACGTCCAACAAGCGTTAACGCAACAACAATCCACGAATCTGCCCCGCCCTGGCCTACCCGATTTCGAGAGCAGCTTCGCCGCATATACCAGCCGCGCTGCGTCGGTCTACAGCTGCGAGGTGCCCCTGCTTGCAGCACGCCTCGGGGCGATGCGCGCAGCAGACGAGACTGGCTTGCCGATGACTGTCTTTCGAACTGCGGATACCCACGGTTGGGCATACACCAATCCGATATCGCGGGTGCTACACAAGGCAGAAGTATTCGTGACGATCCTGCCAGCTCGTTTCTTCTTTTAGCAACACTGCCGCTGGCGGCGAATCTTTTTCGCTCTAAAAAGCAAAAAGTTCGGCATTCCCGCCCGGAATAACTTTTTCGGGTGTTCGGTTGCTACACACTAATGAAGTGGTCGTTGCGTGGCTTTTGCATCGGCGCTTCAAACACAAGCTGTTCCCTCAAGCCTAATTTGGAAAACAAATCATGTTCAAAAAACAAACCCTCGGTGACCACGTCACTATCCCTACCAAAAACCGCCTTCCCGACGTGAAAAAGTGGGCCTGGGCCTACGTCGTGACCGCCCTGCTCTACCTTGTCGCCGGTGGGCCACCGCAATTCGGCTTCCTCTTCCTGATGATGACGTTTTTCGCTGGCGCACTCATCCTTCAAAATTCCGAAAGGAATGAACAGGTCGCAATCGCGGCCGTCATGACCGTATTCCTGCTCGTCAACGCCATTTTCCTGGCGCTGCCGCTGCCGGGGTTCATGCCGCATTCGGAGAACCTGGCCGTGGGCTTCTGGATTATCGACAAGCTGTGGTACGTCAGCGGCATTGCACTGTTCCTGCCCGTCCTGGTCGACAAATTCGTCAAGAAGACTGGCGGTCACCGGTCGTGGGCAATTGCCGTTGCGTTTGCCGGGCAGTTTCTGCTGACGCTGTACCTGCACAATGAGAAGCAGGAGGAGATGTATGCGCCTGTCCAGTGCGAGCATGTGGTAGGCCTGACCTGCACGCCCGTGGCAATGCCGATGTCGTGGTACACCCGTTCGACGCTAGCAGAGGACTTGGTGTTCGGCCTGCAGGTCGTGCTGCTGTTGGCCGCGTTCAACAAGAAGGATGAAGAGCCGGTTCGACCGGACACGAAGCAGTAATGAAAGGCTGGGCGCGACAGGCGCCCTGCCCTTCAGTGGAAGTTAGTTTCCAAACCCGGCCGCCTCTAGCAGCCGGGTTTTTTTTTGCCTTATCCGTCGAGAACCGCAACTACTTGGGTGAACGATGCAATAAGACCCATATGGGGTCAAATATGGCCTATCTGACCCAATGGTGTCTGCATTTTGGATATTTCCGCTCTTGAAATGGCCCTTTTTGGCCTTTTCAGTCCCTATATGGCCGCGTTTGACCTTGCTTTGAGCTTTGCGTTGATGTAAAGTAAGCAGGCAGTGAATCTAACTGAACCCCCGCTGCAGGGGCCTGCGGGGGGCAATTTGATACGAGGGATCGATATGGGCAATAACACTCTGGCTGAAACTCTGCGCGTAGTGGGGCAGGACGATGGACACGATACAGTGAAGACCTGCATTGGCTGGGATCCGGCGACGAAGGAATTCCAATACGGCTATCACAAATCCCGGGCCGTCCAAGGCCTGGAGCAGGTGATGGCACTTGGGCGCCACGGTGGCGTTGGCGGCGCATATGCGACCGACGATCAGCGCTTCACCATCGCGGACGGGCAGGGCCTGCTGCGCTCCCTGGACACGCGCATGGAAAACTACGCCTTGTCCTCGCTCAACCGGGTGTTGGTCAATCATGCGCTTTCCTCTTGCGGCCTGGCGGACACCCCGATCTACTTGGTGACCGGCCTGCCGGTCGACCAGTACTACCGTAACGGTGCACCGAACGAGGAAATGATCGGCAGCAAAATGAAAAATCTCGCGATGTCGGTTCAGCGTATTGGTGCCGGCCCTGGGATCGCAAAGATCGTGAAACAAGGTGTGCTCAGCGAGGGCATTGCGGCGTTCTACGATGCGCTCATCCAGCCGGACGGTACGCTCGATGCGTATATAGAAGAGCTGATTGCGCGGCGCCCGATCGGCGTCGTCGACGTCGGCGGCAAGACGACCGATATCGTTGTGATCTCCGAGAACGCCAGGTCGGTATATCCGCACCGCAGCGGTACGGAAAACATCGGTGTACTCAACCTGCTCGACAAGGTCGGTGAGCGCATCAAGGCGGAGTTCCAGCTGAACGCGAACCCGCCCACCCCCTATGTCGAAGAGGCGTGCCGTACGAAACGCTTCGAACTGTTCGGCGAATTCAAAGACGTAAGCCATATCGTCGAAGCTGCATGCCGAGACTTCCTTGCAGAGGTACAGAACTTCTTCGTTTCAAAAGTCGGTGATGGCTCCGACCTGGGCGCGATACTGTTCGTTGGCGGTGGCGCAGCTCTGATTGTGTCCGCTCTTGGCGAGGACGCATTTGCGAGCGTTTACAAGGGACGAAGGATCATTGCGAAAGATCCGGAGTTCGCCAATGCAAGAGGTATGTGGAAGTATGGTATGTTCGTCGTTTCCCAAGCTGAGCGGGCCATGCCGAAAGAGGACGTCTCCAAGGCATCGCGCTCCAGCACGGTCGCACTAAACCCGTAAGGAGCTTTTGAATGGCAACGCCCCCGACTTCAAGCAACGTAAAAGTAACTCTGCGCGCGACGCCCGTCGGGGCACGTGTGATCCAGAGGCTTGAGCTACCGAACCTAGACAAGAGTGCGGAGCTGCGTCGCCTTGTCGAGCTCGGATTCGCTGCCGAGTTGGCGGGCTTTACGCTGGATGGCACGGTACTCCGTTTCGGCGGGCGGGTTTGGGATATGCGAACTGAACTTGGCCAGGTGGATGTAGGCAGTCCAGAACCTGTGGCGCCAGTCCAGCCCGGTGGTGCGGTTTCTCGCGCCAGTCCCGAAGCAGCAGCAGGGACGGTTGTGCAGACCAGCGAGCTTGTCCCAAACGCGAGTGCAGCATCGGGCAATAGTGGCTCTGTGGCATCGGAGGCGCAGGGACAGTCGGAACTAATGACGAACCTACGCGGCCTGGCCGGGGGAAAATAACGCTTATCTGCCTCGTAAAAGACGACCTTCTGGTCGTCTTTTTTTTCATGTAGCGATAAGTGCCTGGGTCCGGCTTTTTCGAAAGGTGAGCTGCTACGGGGACGTTATCACCTTTCTCGGCGTTCGATCTTGCCCGTTGTTTAGAATCTAAACAGTGACCTCACTAACCTCTAGGGCCTAGCGGATTCGAGGACATGGCTTTAAACCAAGTTGACCCTCGCAAACATCCTGCCTGACTAATCTATGCCTTGTTTAGATTCTAAACGCTGCTGTGCTTGGCGCATCGTGTTTAGATTCTAAACACCTGCACCGGAACCGGCGTGGCACTAGGGCTCGCGGTGAAAGTTGTCGCGCGAGACCTCAACAACTTTTCCACTACCTGGCCGAGATGCTTGTTTCGAATCTAAACAACGTTTCGGCTTATGCCCCCCTGGCCTCGCTAACGCCCAGGCGTTTCGTTCTCGCCATCGCATAGTCGCGCTGGTGTTTAGAATCTAAACATAAATCTGTTCGATCGGATTAGTTCGCGAAGACGAGGACCTATGCGCTTACAGCGGAGAGTGTACGTCTAAGCCAACGCAATAGGCAGCTAGGACAGAAGCAAATCGTTGTGCCGCTGTTTAGATTCGAAACAAGCGATCTTTCAACCCGCGATGTACGCGGAGGGTATGTAGGCACGTGAAAATTTTCATGACCATTCCTCAGATGGACATCGGCCAAGGACTTATGCAAGCTGGGTTTTCCACGGGAAACTTAACCATTTTCGTTATTCTTTCACCTCCACAAGATTGCCTCGATAGACGCCGCGATAAAGGCCAACCAACATGCCGCCGGCGTAGACCTCGTATGTACTGCCGCGGCTTACGTCCGCGCTACCGTCGTAAAAACGCACGGTCATACCATTGCTGACATGCCTGAACTTCCTAAACGCACACGTCTTGCCAAACTCCAAGAGGTTGAGATGATCGATCAGATCTGACCCGCTGCTCGGCTTACGAGCATCCGGCCGCTCACCAGAAGCATGCGATCTTTGTACCGGAGCGTCACTGGCTGGCACAGGTTCAGTTGTGACTGGTGGACTGGGAATCATGTTGCGAGCGATGTATGCAAAGTCTTCCCCGCAAGACATTAGGCGACGCAAATACAGGACGGCTCTACCACCAGTCGCGCCTGCCTTAGCGAGCTGGTCTTTCTTGGCTTTCCAAACGTCTTGTAGACGTTGGCATTTTTCTTTGGCCAAGCGCATTAGACCGCAGATGCCTTTACCGCTGATTCCAAATACCGTGTGCATCTCCGCCAGGTCAGCTGGAATGCGAATCGTCTTTTCGCCTTGGGTTTCAATGATGAAGGCCTCGCTTTTAAGAGAGGCTTCTTTTTTTAGAAAGACGTTGTTAACACCTATATAGCCGTCGGACATTTTGGTCTGCTCACCCGGGTTTTCAGCCGGTTTCTGTGGAAAACTCGCTAGGCCGTCGGACATTTCTGTCCGCTCACTTGGCGACTTATCCACAGCAGTTCCGGACCCTTCCTCTGCTCCTTCGGACTTCTCGACACCGTCGGACGACTCGACCTGGGCGCTTGATCCCGGTCGTGAGGGCTCGACAGCAGGATTAGTGCAAGTTGCACCCATAGAGCCGTCTGTGGCCGCTTCTGGGCCGCTGGGAGGAGGAAGAGGGGCGACGTCGATCGGCAAGCCCACGATCTTTCGCAGCTCGGCAGAAAGGATGAATTCCCTGCCGGCGTATTTGCCTTGCCAGTTACGGCCGTCATGGTGTTCGCTCGGCCTGAGCCATGCGTTTTCCGTCATGAGCGCAATGGCCCTGGACACGGTTTTGGCGCTGATTCCTAAACGCCTTGCTGTGGTGTCCATGCGAACCCAGATCGGCCGCGCTGGGTTTGCGATGTTCGCTCTGGACAGCAGGTCGATAAACGCTCGCATAAACGATTTCGTCAGCTTCTCGCGTAAGAGCGGATGCGTTTCGGCTCGGAGCAGGTAAGGCCTGATGGGTGCCGGATAATCATCATAGGCGCTCAGCATTTCGTTATAAGTAAGGTTCAGCATGCCGAACCTCCCGTAAACGTACCTGTAAAGCCACTTTTTGGGTGTGACGGTCCCTCCGAGTTGGTCGGATACAAAAAATACAAAAACATAGCAGCCCCTACGGTGCCGGGCACCGTAAAAGTGTTTGACTGCCGGCTAAGGGGGGGGTAAGATGAGGGTTCTCAGGCTTCATCTGGTCCACCTAACCGGGACTAGAAAGAAAAACCCCAGCTCTCGGCTGGGGTTTTTTGTTTTTAGCTCTTCATGAGCATCACTCCTTTACGCTTCGCACAGTTGGCCCAGCGTCGGGCTGGTGAAAAAGCAACCTGTTTAGAATCTAAACGCTTGACTTGGCGCAAAAAAGAATCGCTATTCTGTTTAGAATCTAAACAGAAATGCTGATTCCCTACATTCTGTTTAGAATCGAAACGCTCTTCGCCGCTACGGTGGTGTTTCGATTCTAAACAAAACGAGCCTGCGATCGGCAGGCTGGAACGAGTACACAATGCAGACACATAACGGTTATACAGGGGGGTATAGCCCTCCCTGTCACCCGCGATGTGCCGGCGCCGGCATTCGTCGATCAAAGCACGTTTCACTTCAATTGCTCCCGGCCTGGACTGCGCTATCGGACGCGTCTGAGGGGACTGCGACCGACGAGGCCTGTTCCTCTAGCCAAGCCTGCAGCTTCTTCTCAAACGCTTCCATATCGACATCTGGCGATTTGCAATTCACCAACACTGCTCGCTCAGACGGGTCGCGCTTGGTGGTGAAAATAAGCTTGCCAGAGCTGGTGATAAGGCTACGATCCGGGTTGTCCTGCGGACGACCTTTGATCGCCTGAAGTACCCAACCTTTGAGCGTGTTCTGAGGCTTTCCATCGGCAATACGCTCGACACCACGCTCGATCTCGGGCAGATTGTTCGGATATTCCTTGACCAGGCTGAGGATCACGCGCGATGTCTCATAGCCGAACAGGCTGGGCTTACGATGCAGGTACGCCAAAATACTCGGCGGCAGTTGGAGCATCTGTAGGCAGCCATTGACCTTGGACAGATTGAGGCCAGACCACGCGGCGAGTTGACGCTGGTTCGTTACCAGTTTCTGGTCCACAGCGATCCGGAGCAAATCCGCCAGCTCGAAGTCGGACAAACCATGGCTGCCGATAGCAGCGAGCATGGTGTGGACTTGTGCTTGTTTATCGTCTTTCTCTTCGACGAAAGCATCGATTTCAGTCCAGCCGAGGCTTAGGGCTGCACGCTTCCTACGGTGGCCGGCGATAAGCTCGTACCGGCCGTCGGCCTTCTTGCGAACGCGGATTGGCTCAGCATGGCCGGCCGTATTCATCGTCGTCGCAAGGGCGTCTATCAGCTCCGGATCGTATTCTTTGCGCGGTTGATACGGAGAGTCATCAACCAGGGCGAGCAAGATCCGTTGCGTAATCGGGTGCGCTTGACGGACCGCTTGCGCGCCAGGCGTCAATGGAAGGTCAGGCGAGGGCGGCTCTCCAGTGTCGGCAATGGGGGGTGAATGGGAACTGAGCGCTGCGGGATGTTCGGCTGACGCTTGCTTGTCTACAGCTGGCTGGTCCGCAACAGGGCCATTCGACGGTAAGTCCGGCGATGCCACAACCGAAGCTGCCGTTCCATCTTCGCTAACAGGGGACTGGCCAGCAACCGCGGTATCGGAAAGCTCGTCGGCCCCAGCGCCCGCCGCTGGCTGGTTTGCAGCAGGTCCGTTCGACGATACGTCCGTCACCGTCGCAACCGGCGACGCCGGTCCATTCGCGGTCGGCGTCGCCGGCGTATCGGACTTAGCAGACTCGTCGCCGCCGTCGGTCGATTCCCTGACGTGTACCTTGCCAGATGCGACAAGGCCACTCACCTTGATCGGCCCGCGTTTGCCGCTCATGCTGCCCTCCCAACGCCCGCGAGCGGCGCAACGCTATTCACATCGGCCAGCTTGATTTGAAAAATTCGGATGAGCGACTTCGTAAGATCCAGCACGTCACGAGCGCCTACTGAGTTCGGCTCCTTCTCCAGAACCGGGCCATTGTTCTTTTCGTCGAACGAGTCGGTCTGCCGTACGAATCCGATAAAGTCGCGAACGACGGTGTCGTTCAGCTGATTCGGGTATTTCGAAACGAGATTGGACAGTTCATCGTTGTGCGGCTTCTTCGTTTGGTTGTACCGATTCACGATCACGTGGAAGTCGAGATTGAGGCCAGACTTACTGAATGCGGTATTCAACTCATGGATATTCGATTCGAGGATCTCCAACGCCTTCGTGCTCGGACCTTCTGGAACCACGACAGCAAGTAACTTTCTGCATGCGGTCATCAGCGTGTTGGTCAGCAAGGACGTCGACGGTGCCGAGTCGATCACGATCACATCGTACTGGGAGAAGAAATCTACATTCTTCTCCAGGAGGCGAGAGAAAACGAACTCGCGGCTGGTTGCTCCCATCAGCCAACCATCAATGTCAGCAAGGGTGATGTCCGACGGGATAATGTCGAGCATGCCGCCCTGGTAGATCGGCCAAACCGCGTTCTGAATATCGACTGGCTCTTTACGCTCGTTGCGACGCATCAGCTCGCCGACGTGCACGATCTTTTCTGAAACCCAGTCGATCCCGAAAAGGCCCGTCAAAGAAGCTTGAGGATCGCCGTCGATCATCAGAACCTTGTGGCCCATCATCGCCAAGGCCGACGCGATATTTCCGCTGATGGTCGTCTTGCCTGTCCCGCCTTTGGCCATGCGGAAGTTAAGTATCGGTGGGAGGGATTTGGAACGCACTGTATCAAGCGGGAGCGAAAGCATCGTCATGCGAATCCGGCGGATATCTTCCGGGGTATAGATGCGATGGTACTGGCCTTGGTTGGCAACGGCGAAACGCTCACGGAAGGCCTTTGGCGACCCGGAGAAGCCGCACAGTTCCTGCGCCATGCGCGCTTTCATACCAGTAAATTCTCGCATCGACATAAAGCCCCCAATGATTGATGTTCAGGCATCATACAATCGTCGAGGGAACATTGCAACGAAAAACACGACAGAATCTACCCTGATCCTAATGATGTTGCGACGAAACCTAACGAGTGCTCGCGCCATCTAATGTCGGGTAGAACTTCTACACGACGTGGTGCGAAAGAACGGAAGATGGAATGTAGCATCGCGCCAAAGCCATTTTTGGGCGAGTCCTATCGAAAAAACGCGCGTATTCGCAAACTGCATCGCCATGTCGACCAAGATGCACAGCAGCGGAGGTTTTGAACGGCTGCGGTATCACTACCGTGCAGATGCCATCGCAGCCATCTGATCGAGCATCGCCTTTATGTCCTCGATGCGAAGATGGCTTTCGTTGCGAAGCAACTGCTTATAGAGCAGGGATTTGAAGGGGATCGACTCAACAGGACGGATCGGGACTGCCACAGCCTGGCGGCCGCGTTGGAAGACACGCGCAAAGTAGTGCGACTGCTGGAACTCGATGTGCAGCGACTTGTCATGCTTCGGACCGTGGCCATCGAACTTGACAGCCGGGAGCTTGTTTTCGAGCAGGGCCAGGGTCTGATAGGCCTCCTGAACCGTCAGCTGGATCACGATCTTGTTGGGCCAGTCAAACGCCTTCGGCCCGGCGCCCGCAAGCGCGACAGCGCCTTCGACGTTCACCGTGTACTGCCTCGTCGCCCGGGTCTGCGCCTCGGCGATGCAGAGGGCAGCGCCGGTACCGACGATTTTAAAACTGTAGTATGGCGCGGCGCTGTCCACGTTCGACCGCGGTGCCGGCGCCACCGGCACCATACCCAGCTCAGCCAAGTAGTGCCGCGCGGCTCCGGCGCGTGGCGTGCGCTGCGCGATCGCGTCGAGTGCGTCGAAGAAGCGGCGCTGCTCGCGGCACGCCGCGGCCACGACCTGGTCGACCGTCGAGGTGCTGCCGAGACGGCGCAGCGTGTCGCGGACGGCCGGATCGAGCACGCGCACCGTCGCCTCGATCTCGTCCCGCCGCTGACCGTCGCCGCCGGCGAAGTCCAGCAGCGCGGCCTGGAATTGCTTGCCGGCGTGCGTGCCCGCCAGTTCGAGCAGCTGGTCGCGCGAGACGGGGGCAGCGACGCTTCGGCCAGGATGCGCGTGATTTCAGACAGCTTCATTCGACTTCTTCTTCCTCGGTTTCGCGGTTTCATACAGCTCGGTCGACCGCTCAAGGGCCAGGCCCAGGTATTCTTTCACGTCGGCCTTCGTGCGGCCGTTCTTCAATTCTCGGGCTGCGAACGTGTTGCGCAAGGTGCGGCCGCCGGCGCGGTTGACGTCGAGCCCGGCACGGACGAATGTCGCCTGTACTTGTCGCCAGAGCGTCACTTTCGACATCGGCTTGCCGGTATGGTCGCCTGGGAACACGAGGTCACCGGCGAGGATCCGGTTGCCCTTCGCATCTTCGGCCAGCCGCTCCACCAACCATCGGCGCAGCGCGTCGGCGCCATAGTCGTAGACCACGGTATCGTGTTCGTAGCTCGTATCGTGTTTGTCCTCTGGATTGATCTGCAGGCGGATCGGGCCGTGGTTGAACGCGTCGTCCACCTCGTCGATGTGCAGGCCGATCACCTCGGCCACGCGCAGCCCACCGAACAGCATCGAGGCCTGAGCGGCGTGGTCGCGGCGGCGCTTCCAGCCTTTCGGAAGCCGGCCAGCTCGGTTCGGGCCCGGCTGGTCGAAGGAGGGCAGGGCGGCAACGAACGCGTCGACCTGGTCCTGCTCCAGTGCCTCGGTGCCCTCGTTCTTCGCTAGGTACCGATTCTCGCTGGCCAGCTTGGTCGCCGACGTCGCCGGGTTCGGCGCGATTTTCAGGTGGGTGTAGCACCGCTCGAGCAGGCGCAGGTATCGCACGGTGATGTCGCTGTTCTGCTCTCCGCGCCGGCGCAGCTGGCTGACGAAGCGTACCAGGTCCTGTTCGCCCACTTGGGAGAATGGCCGCTTCTCGCCCGCCAGCCAATTCGCGAACTTGCTGAACATGAAGCCGTAGATGGCGGCGGACTTCGAGGACACTGGCGCCGGTTCGGCTTCGCCCAGGCGGCGGCTAGTCTGGGCAAATTCGGCGGTCTTGACGAAGGCCGTGAACGAGGCTACCGGATTGGCGTCCCATCGTTTCGGGTCAAGCATGTGCACCTCGCGTTTTTCGCCGGAATTAGTGGCCAGGTGGCCGGCGCCGAAGGCGCCATCCAGCAGGGTTTTTGAAGGGGTAAAGTGTCCCCCATGATACCATAAATGAAACTAACGGACATGCAACCTGTTGTAGACCCAAGGGGTAATTCCGCTGCCGCTGTCCGCCGGTGCCGGGCCCGGGGGGACTCTTTCTGCTCTCTCTGTTCTTTTCGTTCTCTTAGCTCTTTCAGCACCCGATGGCGGGCGGCCAGGCGACGGGCAGGGCGTGAATAGTCCGCGGCGTGTCTGGAGGGTGAGTTTGGTTTCTTTATTTGTGCGTTAGTTTCATTTGTGGTTTGGCCTATACGGCCGAGATAAGAACTTACCAAGTAAGCTTAAAGAACCGTAGTGTAGAAAAACAAACGGCCCAATCTTACGAAAGGGCCGTTGTCGTTTTATCGCCAGGGCCTCGCCCTGGCGACTTGGAAAATTTAGTCCGCCGAACGATTGTAGGCGTAGTGAATAATAAAGTTGCGGATCGCTAAAATCGGCGCGAACTGGGCGCGGAAATCCCGCACCAGAAGTTCTTTTGTATAGTGGAAGAATTCTTTCATTTATGCTCCTTCAGTCGCTTTATGTCTTGCTACGAACCTAGCATTGAACCTCTTTAGGATCAACCAAGAAACGATGTTGAAAGGTAGTCTGTCAACACCAACCCTCAATCTAAAAAAACTAGCTTTTTGCGACACTGGGGTGACCAGGGAAAAAGGAAAAAATCGGGCGCTAAGCCTCTGGGGTCTGAGGTACAGCTTTGAGGTATTGGTACAGGGTCTCCCGACTGATGCCGAACTCTCGAGCCAGCGTGGCCTTCGGCTCGCCGGCACCGGCGCGGCGGCGCAGCTCGACAACTTGGTCATCCACCAGTGCTTTTTTGCGGCCACGGTATGCGCCGCGCTGTTTGGCCAGCGCAATCCCCTCTCGCTGCCGCTCGCGGATCAGCGCCCGCTCGAATTCGGCGAAAGCCCCCATCACCGATAGCAGCAGGTTCGCCATCGGCGAGTCCTCGCCAGTGAAGGTCAGGCACTCGTTCACGAACTCGATGCGGATGCCTCGCCTGGTGAGCTGGTGCACCAAGCGACGCAGGTCGTCCAGGTTGCGGGCCAGGCGATCCATGCTGTGCACCACCACCGTATCGCCCTCGCGCGCGAACGACAACAGGGCATCGAGCTGCGGCCGCAAAGTATCTTTACCCGATGCCTTGTCGATGAACTGCTTATCGACCTGGACGTGATCGAGTTGGCGTTCTGGGTTTTGGTCGAAACTGCTGACTCGGATGTAGCCGATGCGTTGACCGTGCAAGATGCGTCTCCAGGTGGCGAAAGTGTCAGGGCAACTCTATGACCCTTTGCGGCACCTGTCAAGAAATTAGGATTTGCACCCTATTCGGACTGATCTATTCAAGCTATCCTGACATAAGGTTAGGGTATGCCTCAATCTGACGGCTGCGAACCGCCAGGGACAGGCGCAATGTCAGATTCTGTCGCGGCCTTGGCGCGTGCCTGGAAGCGTTCATAGCAATCCAGCCCGCAGAAATGTTCGACGTATTCCGCGCCTTCCGGGGTGAAGGCGGCATCGAGCGGAATTTCTTTGCAGCATACGCAGCAGGTGGTGCAACTGGCAGTGTTCGGGGCGTTTGCGTTCATGGTGGTACTCCTCCAGATTGGTAGCGAAGCTCAAAGCTGCCCACTCTCGGCTGGCTGGGAAGCGGTCATGATCTTCCCTTGAAGGCCCGCAGCAGCCGCGTCACAGACAGGACAAACAAGCCGGTCAGCGTGAGGGCTGCAATACCCCAGTGCTCCCCGATGAACGCGCCGGCCGTCGTGCCGGCTAGCACAATGGCGAGAATCGGCAAATGGCAGGGACAGGTGAGCACGGCCAGCGCGCCCCACAAGTAGCCGGTGATCGGTTTGTGCGTCTCAGACGGCAAGTGCTCTGGGCTGTTCATGGCAGACTCTCCGCGTGCTGTGCCGGTTCGGTTGGCATGGCGGCCAGTTGCATTTCGAGGCTGGCCAGGGCCTCGCGCCGACGCTCGACGAGTTGCCGCAACACGGCAAGCTGCGCAGACGCACCGTCACCGTCCGCAGCATCCAGCGCCCGGCACAGCCGCGCCAGTGCGTCCAGGCCGATACCCGCTTCGAAGGCAGCCCGTACAAAGCGCAGCCGTTGCAACGCGGTGTCATCGAACAAGCCGTAGCCGCCCGTGGTGCACGCGACCGGCCGTAGCAATCCGCGCAGCAGGTAGTCGCGCACGATATGCACGCTCACCCCGGCATCAAGGGCCAGCCGGGACACTGTGTAGGCGCTCATTGAACACCTCCTTTTCCTCATCCGGCGCAGCACGAAAGCTGCTTCACGTCCTTGCTGAAGGTCTGCGCCGCGAGCTTCAGCCCTTCGACCATGGTCAGGTAGGGGAACAATTGGTCGGCCAGTTCCTGCACGGTCATACGGTTGCGAATGGCGAGCACCGCCGTCTGGATCAGTTCACCCGCTTCCGGGGCCACCGCTTGCACGCCGATGAGCCGTCCGCTACCTTCCTCGATGACCAGCTTGATGAACCCGCGTGTGTCGAAGTTGGCAAGCGCACGCGGCACGTTGTCCAAGGTCAAGGTGCGACTGTCGGTCTCGATCCCGTCGTGATGTGCTTCCGCCTCGCTGTAGCCCACGGTGGCGACCTGCGGGTCGGTGAACACCACGGCCGGCATTGCGGTCAGGTCCAGGGCCGCATCGCCGCCAGTCATGTTGATCGCAGCACGGGTGCCGGCCGCTGCCGCCACATAGACGAACTGAGGCTGGTCGGTGCAGTCGCCAGCCGCATAAATGTGTGGCGTACTGGTGCGCATGCCCTTGTCGATGACGATGGCCCCCTGCGCATTGGCAGCGACTCCCGCCGCTTCCAATGCCAGGCTGCGCGTGTTCGGTGCCCTGCCAGTGGCGACCAGCAGCTGGTCGGCGCGTATTTCACCGTACCCGGTGGTCAGCACGAATTCGCCGTCCACATGCGCGACCTGGCTGGCTTGCGTGTGTTCCAATACCTTGATCCCTTCGGCACGGAACGCGGCTGTAACGGCCTCGCCGATGGCCGGGTCTTCGCGGAAGAACAGCGTGCTGCGTGCCAGGATCGTCACTTTGCTGCCCAGCCGGGCAAAGGCTTGCGCCAGTTCCAGCGCCACCACAGACGAGCCGATCACGGCCAGGCGCTCGGGAATGGTGTCGCTGACCAGGGCCTCGGTGGAAGTCCAGTAGGGTGACTCTTTCAGGCCCGGAATCGGCGGCACGGCCGGGCTGGCACCCGTGGCGACCAGGCAGCGGTCGAACGCCACCACACGCTCGCCGCCATCGTTTAAACGGACGGCAAGGCTCTGGTCGTCCTTGAAACGCGCTTCACCATGCAGCACGGTGATGGCCGGGTTGCTGTCCAGGATGCCTTCGTACTTGGCGTGGCGCAGCTCATCGACGCGCGCCTGCTGCTGGGCCAGTAGTTTGCTGCGATCAATCGCAGGCACAGTCGCCGCGATGCCACTGTCGAATGGGCTTTCACGGCGCAAATGGGCGATATGGGCAGCGCGGATCATGATCTTGGACGGCACGCAGCCGACATTGACGCAAGTACCGCCGATGGTGCCGCGCTCGATCAGCGTGACGTTCGCACCTTGCTCGACGGCCTTCAGCGCCGCCGCCATCGCGGCTCCGCCGCTGCCAATAACGGCGACGTGCAGTCCGTCCCCATCACCACCAGCCTTGTCGCCACCGCCCAGCCATCCCAGCGCCTTGCCAAGCAGTCTGCCCCGCGCTGAAGTGGATGGGGCATCGGCGGGTGTGGCCTTGTAGCCGAGGCCGGCCACAGCGGCGGTCAGCGCCTCTGGCGAGGTGCCGGGATCGGTGGCGAGTTGCGCGGAGCCTTTCGGGTAGGACACGAGCGCCGACAGCACGCCCGGCACTTTCTCCAGGGCGTCCTTGACATGTGTCGCGCACGAGTCGCAGGTCATTCCGGTGATATTCAAATACATTGCATCGTTCCTTTTCGTTTCGGCAACTGCCAATGCAGTTAGCCGTGTTTGGGTGGTAGTTCGCAGCGGCGGTTGGCCGGTGAGAGCAGATCCCAGATCGACACCCCGATCATCAAGGCCAGACCGACATAGAGGAGGTTCGCCGTCCACCAATTGCCAAAAAACAAGAGCATGGCCGCCAGCACGATGGCTGGGCCGACCATCCCGAGCAGGCTGCGGTACCATTGCCGATGACTCAGCCAGCCCAGTGCATTCGCCAGCAAAGCCACGACTGCGAACAGCGGCAGCAGCTTGGAGATAAACAACCCTTCGTATTCCTGTAGAAAGCCAAGGCCGATGGCCGCGCCCAGGCTGGCGATAGCCGGGAAACAGGCAGCGCATCCCATCGCGGAAACAACGCTGCCAAGCGCGCCAGCCTTGTCGGCAATGCGTGTAATCAGTCCCATGATCGCCCCAGGTTCGGGTTCAGTGGCTCACTGCTTGACGCTGGACGGATAGCCCGCGTCTCCGGTTGCCTTGGTCAGCTTCTGCACGCTGGTCTTGGCATCATCGAACGTGACAACCGCTTCGCGTGTCTCGAAGGTCACGTCAATTTTGCTGACGCCTTCGACCTTGGAAATCGCCTTCTTGACGGTGATCGGGCAGGTGGAGCAGGTCATGCCCGGTACGGACAGCGTGACGGTCTGGGTGGCGGCCCACACGGGGGCAACAACGGCAGCGAGGGCGAGGGCGGCAAACAGTTTTTTCATGATGAACTCCTGTGATTAATAGAAAAATGGCATGACGTAGGGAAATCCGAGCGCGACCAGGACCAGCGCGGCCACGATCCAGAAAATGAGCTTGTAAGTAGCTCGCACTTGGGGAATCGCGCAGACCTCACCCGGTTTGCAGGCTTGCGCCGGGCGGTAGATGCGCCGCCAGGCGAAAAACAGCGCGACCAGCGCTGCGCCGATGAAGATCGGGCGATAGGGTTCCAGCACCGTCAGGTTGCCGATCCATGCCCCGCTGAACCCCAAGGCGATCAAAACCAGCGGCCCCAGGCAGCAGGCCGACGCAAGAATGGCGGCCAGCCCACCGGCGAAGAGCGCGCCGCGCCCGTTTTGTGGTTCAGACATACGCTTGTCCTTTCAAATTTGGTTTGGATAGCTTAAGCTTACTTCCGTAGTTATGTACGGAGTCAAGCGATATGCAAATTAATTTTGAGAATCTGACCATTGGCGTTTTTGCCAAGGCGGCCGGGGTCAATGTGGAGACCATCCGGTTCTACCAGCGCAAGGGCCTGCTGCCGGAGCCAGACAAGCCCTATGGCAGCATTCGCCGCTATGGCGAGGCGGATGTAACACGAGTGCGGTTCGTGAAATCGGCCCAGCGGCTGGGCTTTAGCCTGGACGAAATCGCCGAGCTACTGCGGCTGGAGGATGGCACCCATTGCGAGGAAGCCAGCGGCCTGGCCGAGCACAAGCTCAAGGATGTGCGCGAGAAGATGGCCGACTTGGCACGCATGGAGGCCGTGCTGTCTGAACTGGTGTGCGCCTGCCATGCGCGGAAAGGGAACGTTTCCTGCCCGCTGATTGCGTCACTGCAAGACGGAACGAAGCTCGCTGCATCGGCGCGGGGGAGTCACGGGGTGACTACGCCTTAGCGTGCTTTATTTTCCGAATTCTGAGACGACCCCTATTAGGTCGCCGCCGTTGCTCATCTTCCATTTCAGCATCTTTGCTGCATTGAAAAAAAACGTGGGATCTTGCTCAGGCCAGACCGCTTTTAGCATCATTTTTCGAGCCAATGTACTGCTCTTGTTGCGATTCGCGTGCTTATACTCGTTCGATATATCTATAAATACGGATGCATCTGAGTTGCTGTGCCGCACCCAATTCGTGAAGTGCTGTTCTCTCTTGCCGTTCCATGCAGGTTGCTGGCTAACGGCGAGGTGAAATGTCCAGTCACTCACGGCAGCTAGCGTCACAGCGAAATTAAACATGTGGTCGTATGCAATCTCAAGGTCTCGAGCTTAAAGCAATCGCGAAAGTTCGCGTTTAGCCTTTCGTAACATGTGCGCCGCATCGAAGCCTTTATAGTGGACCCCGAATTTGAGACAGTGGTTTAAGCTGTCGTCCTTGAAGGGATGGTAGCGAATGAGTGAAGGTAAAAAACGCAGGGTACACACGCCAGAGTTCAAGGCCAAGGTTGGTCTGGAAGCGGTACGCGGAGTGAAGACGATTAGCGAAATTGCACAGGCATACGAGGTGCATCCGGTGCTGGTCGGGCAGTGGAAAAAGGAGATCCTGGAGAAAGCGGGAGGCCTGTTCGAAGCCAAGCGTGGCCCCAAGCCGGTGGACGAAAACAGCAGCGAGGATCGGTTATACAGCGAGATCGGGCGGCTGAAAATGGAAGTCGACTGGCTCAAAAAAAAGCTGGGGGAATGAGCCAGGAAGCGCGTCTTGGCTGGATCGAATCGAATGCCGCCGTACCGCCTCTGACACGTCAATGCGAGCTGGCGGGCGTGCCGCGCGCGACGGTGTACCGGCGGCTGGACGCGGCATCACGGCAAGCGCACGAAGACGAAATAGACCTGAAGCTGCGCGCACTGATCGACGAGGAATACACCAACCACCCGTTCTACGGCAGCCGGCGCATGGTGGTGTTTCTGCGGGCCTGCGGCCACGTGGCCAACCGCAAGCGTGTGCAGCGCCTGATGCGTGAAATGGGCTTGGCGGGCATGGCGCCGGGGCCGGCGACGAGCAAGTCGCACCCACGGCACAAGGTCTATCCCTACCTGCTGCGCGGGGTGGCGGTGACGCGGCCAAACCAGGTGTGGTCGACGGATGTGACCTATGTACGGCTGGCGCGGGGTTTCGCCTACCTGGTCGCAGTTATCGACTGGTATTCGCGGCGCGTGCTGTCCTGGCGCATCAGCAACAGCATGGACGCATCGTTTTGCGTGGACTGCCTGGAGGACGCCCTGCGCGAGCATGGCAAGCCGGACGTGTTCAACAGCGATCAGGGCTCGCAGTTCACCAGCGCCGCCTTCACTGGTGTGCTCAAGCGAGAAGGCGTGGCGATCAGCATGGATGGGCGCGGGCGGGCGCTGGACAACATCTTCGTCGAGCGGCTCTGGCGCAACGTGAAGCACGAAGACGTGTACCTGAAGGGCTACGCCAACATGGCCGAGCTGATAGTGGGGCTGGCGCAGTACTTCACGTTTTACAACGCCGAGCGCCCACACCAGTCGCTGGGATACCGGACGCCGGATGAGGTCTACCGCAACGGCGAAGGCGGCGGTGCGCTGATCGTCGACCGATACGGTGCCGACAGCGCAGGGAACGAGG
This sequence comes from Massilia forsythiae, assembly GCF_012849555.1. NCBI lineage: Bacteria > Pseudomonadati > Pseudomonadota > Betaproteobacteria > Burkholderiales > Oxalobacteraceae > Massilia > Massilia forsythiae. The sequence continues at coordinate 76,715 of NZ_CP051686.1, read as the reverse complement.
CCAAACCCTGCCGGGAGCAGCCACTGGAGGATGACGCCCTCCAGCGGCCAGGCGAAGGTAATACGGGGCAGCGCCGGGCAGCTGCGGAAGTGGAAGCAGGCACAGCTTAAATTACCCGGCAGAGTGTCTTGACTGATGGGTCCACTTTACTACCTCGACGAGCCGTACCTATTCGGGTATTCCGCCCTTACCGACCACATGCGGCAGAATTCGAATACACTCCATCAACCTGATCGAGCCGACCCCGTCCGCACCTAATTCTGACACCCAAGCATGACCATAATTGAACTGATTCGTCATCTATTACCAGGCGGTACCGATGCGTTCGCCGTGAACGCCGCGGACAGCACCGAAGGTTCGTCTCCTGACTACGGTGCATGTCCGACTTGGCCGGTTGATCTCTTCGCTGTCGTCGCAACGATTGTCGACTGTACTGGCGCCTACACGTTGGCCAGCCCCGATCGCAACAACCTAAAGGCGCATCAACAGGTTTTACTGATGGTTGAGGAGTGCGCGAGCGAATGGAACACCAACGTTAGCGAAGTCCCGTACTTCGTCAAGGAACTGTGGAAGGCGATCGCAATTGGCCTCGGCGATTTCGAAATCACGGCTATTCGCGAGAGCCCATTTATCGTCGAACTGCTACTGCTTCTGTTCGCGATCGCCGATGAGACATGCATTGGCATGGGATGGGACGTCGATCCGGTCGAAGCACCCAAGCGCCTATTCGCGTCGTTGACATTCACCGCATTGACTGGCGAGAACGCGCAAGTGCGTTTGCCACATGCACCGACCTCGTTGTGCGTGATGGTTCCACCGGACCGCGCAGTGGTCTTGCCGAAGTCGATCACGTCATCGGTGGGATGTACGATTCGTTCATTGAGCCATTATCTTGCGCTCCTGCCGCCGAGCTCTGTCCTGCAGCCGTCATGGATTCTCTCTAGCCGAAAGGCGCCGGAACCGGAAAGCGCAGCGGCAACTGCGGGCGACGACATTCGCCTTCTTCTGGTGCCGTTTCCATTTACAATTCACGCGAGCAGCTTCAAACTGACTTCTGCCCGCCAGAAGATGGGCGACAATCACGTGCCGGCTTACTTCGGTATCGATCAGCGGTGGCTAACGCACGAAGAGAAGGCGCTCTCCGGGCAAGCTCTGGCGGCTGGCTTGATCTTGCCGCTGATAGAGCAATGCCGGCGCGAGACTGGCCATGTGCCGACGGGCGTGGTTCTACCCGAGTGCGCGTTGACATCGCAAGTGGCGGGCGACCTGGTAAAGGCGTTGGCGAAGACAGGGATCGAATTTTTGATCACGGGCGTGCTGGACTATGAGGATGGCAAGTATTTTAACCGAGCGTTAACCTGCGCGATCCAGACTGACGGCACGGTCGCGATCAAAGAGCAGAACAAGCATCATCGCTGGAGGCTCGACCGGAGTCAGACCGACCGGTACGGCTTGCGCTTCGATGAAGATCCAGACAACAATCAGTGGTGGGAGGATATCGACGTCAGCCAACGGCGACTGCCGTTCTTCGCAATGCGCAAAGACATGTCGCTTGCCACGCTGATTTGTGAAGACTTGGCGCGCACGGATCCCGCGATGACGGCCATTCGCGCCGTCGGCCCCAACCTGGTGGTCGCGTTGCTCATGGATGGCCCGCAACTTGCTGTCCGCTGGCCTGGTCGATACGCGACGGTGCTGGCGGAAGATCCGGGGGCGGCCGTGTTATCGTTCACGTGTGCCGCGATGGTCGACCGTTCGAACTGGCTCGAGGCGAAACCGGCCAGGTCGATCGGATTGTGGCGCGACGGCGCCGGCAGGACGCAAGAGATCGGTTTGCCAGCGGGTACACAGGGTGTCGTGCTGACACTGCAATCGAAGTCCAAGCATCAAAATACCTTAGACAATCGTTCTGATCATTCATTGTCGCGACAGTTGACCCTACGCACGGTAGTGCCGCTTTGTCTTGCAAGTCCCCCTAAGTGGTTATAGACTGAATTCATTATGCCAGGCCCCAAAAAACTCTCATTTTTTCACAGCGATAGCCGTAAGCCATTTCTTGAGGAGGCGCCGGTAATCGATGCTGCGCAGCGCGCAGTGGAGGAAGTCGCGCACAAATATGGCAAAGGTGTCGGAGCTGCCTTGTTCAAAGGCGTCGTTCAGGTATCAGCCGCACCGACAGAACATTCCGCTATAAAACTTATTCGGGGAGGCGGACCTGCTTCAGCGAAGGCGCGCCAAAATACTCACCCAGATAATATTCTCACTCAGATTCGTGCGGCAGGCCTCACCCCACCGGACAGGCGGTCGGCATTCGAGAAGCTCAACGAGGAAATTGACAGATTCGTACGAGCGCATGGTATCGCGCCAAAATAGTAGAGTACCTAACGGCCGCGAGGCCGTTTTTTTTGGCCAGGTTATTACGTGATTACTGCTGTAATCATGTAAGCGTTTATGCTTGTTTTGCACGTGAAACGCGATTATGCTGGATTTCCAGAAGCCAAAAATAGCGCGTCGGCCGCCCGCGACCAGCCGCGCAAGATGTGCAGACCTGGCCGCTCTACGAACCACGAGGACAACAGGAATGGGTCGACCACGTACCAACCGCGCAATTAAGGCCGAGCTTAACCATCAGGATGTGGCACCCGGCAGCGCGATGGCCGCGCGTATTCGGACTCGTGCCGCGGGCCATCACCAGGCCGATTCACCATGCTGAACACGCTGCGGTTCCGTGTTGCTGCGTGGTGGGGGCGCCGGCAGGCACGACATCAGGCCGCCGAGGAAAGAGCCAGACCGCTGGACACCGGCATTGGGGCCGAGGCCCCCATCCGAACGACATCGGAAGACCGTCTCAGACGTGCGGACTTCGCTGACCGGATCGTCACGGTCCTGTCGGAACTGGCCCCGCGCGAGGGTCGCGCATTCGCCATCCGCGGTGGCTGGGGTTTTGGCAAGTCGTCCCTCAAGAACCTGATCACCGAGCGGCTCGACGACAGACAGGGCGCGGACTGGCTAGATTTCAATCCCTGGCAATGGGGCGACGCCGACACGATCACCCGTGCTCTTTTCAGTCAGATGGCAGCCCGACTGGGTGGGGGGCACGCACCGGGATCCGTCGCTCGCGCGGATAAGCTGCGACGCTACGGCGCGATCCTGACCGGCAGCGGCGCCTCGATCAAGGAATACGCCGCCAAGACGTCGCTGCTCTCGACGGTGGTGACCAACGCGTCGTTGGTCGGCATCGCCACCAGCATCGGCTTCGAACTCCCGACGGTAGCCAAGGTAGCGGCAATTCTTCTTGGCGCCGCAGTGGTCGTGCCCATGGTGGGACAGGTCCTCTCCTTCTTCGCACCTGACCGCTCCAAAGACTCGCTCGATACGGTCCGCAAAGACCTCGAAGACCGCCTAACGGATTCTCGCAGACGCGCTGGGGTAACGCCTATATCGGCTGCATGCAGCCGATGCTGCGGAACCTGCGCGATGCGCGCCGCCTGATCTCGTCCATTGCAGTGCATCTCCCGCTGCATGTGGCCGGCGACGTGTTCGAGGTGAATATCATCGACTTTCTTCTCCTTGAAACGCTGCGCGTCTTCGAACCGGGCCTGCATCAGGCGCTGTTCCGGGAGAGAAGACTGCTTCTCCAGCGGGTGTTCGTCAGCCGTACCAGCCAATCGGCAATCATGTCGTTTTCTGCGTCCAGCTTGGCCTTGTAGCGGTAGCAGGTCTGGCTGATGCCAAACGCCCGGCATGCCAGATTAATCGTGGCTGACCGTTGTACCACGGCCCATTGCGCCATCTCTCGCCGCTGAGATGGCGCTACCACTTTTTTGTCAACGCCTCGGCGACGATCTCGGCCTTCAGACGTTCCTCGGCGTACATCTTCTTCAGGCGCCGATTTTCGTCTTCCAGCTCCTTCATGCGGGCCATCAGCGACGCGTCCATGCCGCCATACTTGGCGCGCCATTTATAGAACGTGGCATTGCTGATGCCGTGCTCGCGGCACAGCTCCGGCACAGGGCTACCAGCTTCGGCTTGCTTGAGGATGGCGATGATCTGGCTGTCGGTAAAGCGGGACGTCTTCATGTAGAGCTTTCTGTCTTAAGTAGAAAATTCTACTTCTAAACACGCTCTTTTTGTGGGGGATTACCCAGCGACTGCGAAATTGCAACACATGGATGCGGTCGACAAAAGTGGAAGGTAAAATTTCGCTCGACATCAAACAGACGCCGCGCTTGGCGCTACTACCACCACCCCTTGACTCGTCGTTTGACTTGTCGTTGCCGAAGGTGCTTTATCAAGGGGTAATCCCCCCATTTTTAGAGCACGCTAAAAGTAGAGGTTAAGCGGCAAGGGCAAGTTTCTGTTTTGGCGTAATACCGCCGAGCGCCATGTTGGGCCGGTCGTGATTGTAGGTCCACAGCCAGTTGGTGGCAAACTCCTGGATTTCGTCGAGCGTTTCGAACAGGTGGTGGGCAAGCCAGTCATAGCGAACCGTCCTGTTGTAGCGCTCGACGTAGGCGTTCTGTTGCGGTTGGCCAGGTTGAATGAAATCGATACGGATGCCGCGCTTTGCGGCCCATGCCAAGGTCACGGCGCTGATGTATTCAGGGCCATTGTCGCATCGGATTGCCTCCGGCCTGCCGCGCCATTCGATGATCCGGTCTAGTGAACGTATCACGCGTTCAGACGGCAGCGAGAAGTCGACCTCGATTCCTAGGCCTTCGCGGTTGAAGTCGTCGATCACATTGAACAGACGGATGCTGCGCCCATCGGCGAGCTGGTCGTGCATGAAGTCCATCGACCAGCTTTGGTTGATCGCGCTCGGCACTGCCAGCGGCAGCGGCTTCTCGCGCACCAGGCGATGGCGCGGCTTGATCCGCAGGTTCAATTCAAGTTCACGGTAAATCCTGTAGACGCGCTTGTGGTTCCATTTGAAGCCTTTCACGTTGCGCAGGTACAGGAAGCACAACCCGAAGCCCCAGTTACGCTGGTTGTTGGTCAGCCGCACCAGCCAGTCGGCAATGAGGCCATTTTCTGCATCCAGCTTGGCTTTGTACCGGTAGCAGGTCTGGCTGATGCCAAACGCCTGGCACGCCAGTTTGACCGTGGCTGACCGTTCTGTTACGGCCCATTGCGCCATCTCTCGCCGCTGAGATGGCGCTACCATTTTTTTGTGAGCGCCTCCGCGACGATCTCGGCCTTGAGACGCTCCTCGACATACATCTTCTTGAGCCGCCGGTTTTCCTCCTCCAGCTCCTTCATCCGCGCCATCAACGAGGCGTCCATGCCGCCGAACTTGGAGCGCCACTTGTAGAACGTGGCGTTGCTGATGCCGTGCTCGCGGCACAGCTCCGGTACAGGACTGCCGGCTTCGGCTTGCTTGAGGATGGCGATAATCTGGCTGTCGGTAAAGCGGGACGTCTTCATGTAGAGCTTTCTGTGTCTTAAGTAGAAAATTCTACTTCTGATCGCGCTCTTTTTGTGGGGGATTACCAAGGCTCATAACACATCACCATGAATTTGGCCACCGATCAAAACTGTGACGACGATGGTTTGTCCAATACCGCTCGAAAATTTTTGGCGCTTCGAGACGCGACCATGGAGCGTTGGGAACGCGAAATTCGTTCTCGCGTCGATGGCGCCCAGGCATTGCACAGCCCCATACTCACCAACACCCTTCCCGCTTTTCTGGACAATATCGCAGAAGCACTCAGTCCCCTCCATGCGCGCGAGAACGGAACGAGCCACACCAACGCGGCCGCGGTTCATGGCGGTGAGCGAGCGCGCATGACAGACTTCGGCCCGGACGAAGTGATCCACGAATATCAAATCTTGCGCGAATCGATCGCCGCGGAAATGGCAGGCAAAGTTGATCTGACGAGCGCCGATTGGGCCATCATCGATCGGTCGATCAATTTGGCCGTGCGCGAGGCTGTGCGCGAATTTGTCGCCACCCAGGACGATTTGCGCCGCAAGCTCGCCGCCGCCCTTTCGCACGACATGCGTACGCCTTTGGCGGTGGTTCTCAACGGCGCTGAGATGATCAAAATCACAGGCGATTGGTCGATGGCGAAACGAACTGCCTCGAAAATCGCTTCAAACGCGCAGCGGCTACAGGACATGATGACCGAACTGCTCGACGCGCTCACTTCCAAAGGCGGCGACCAGCTCCCGCTGACCATTTCCACCTTCGACATCGCCGCTTTGGCGGGGGAAGTGTCAAATGAATTCCAGCAGTCTAGCGGCGTCGACATCGAGACAAGCCTCGAAAGCGTCCAAGGATTTTGGTGCCGTGACTCCATGCGCCGAGCTTTGGAAAATTTGGTCAACAACGCGGTGAAATATGGCGACGGCGCTGAAGTAGGCATCATGGCTGCGCAGACCCGAGGACGCCTGATGCTGTCAGTCCACAATACAGGCGTTCCCATCCCCAAAGAACGCCAAAGCGCGATTTTTGATTATCTTGCCCGCGAACCCGCCAACCCGTCGGTCATCGGCTGGGGACTCGGCCTACCTTTCGTCAAACGCGTGGCCGAAAGCCATGGTGGAAGCGTCGCCGTGGACAGCTCCCCTGAAACGGGGACGACCTTCCTGATCGACATCCCCGTCGACTGCAGACCTTACGTCGAAAGTTCAGGCTTCCCAAGGGTGGCCGCGGCTTGAATTTAGCGCGGCTCTGAGATTTAAAACGCTAATAAGAGAAATTGGATCTACAAGCCGAAACGACCGAGATCGCTGAATCTGACCAAGCGATGAACAAGCGTTTGGACTTATCACGTCACCAAACCCCTCGTGAGTTACGCACGGGACGACGCGGCTTCGTTGAGCAAACTGTCGAGATTGGCCGGTTTGACCAAATGCGCGTCGAAGCCACATGCCGCGACGCGCGCGCGCGAAGCCAAGTCGCCCCATGCCGTCAAGGCGACAATTCGCGCCGCGTTCAACAAAGGGTTGCGCCGCATCTGTGTAGCCACCTCGTAGCCGTCCATGCCGGGCATGCCGATGTCCAAAAAAACCACATCCGGCAAAAACTCTGTGGCCGTGGCCAGCGCCTCCTTGCCGCAATTGGCGACCGCAACCAGATGACCTTGCATCGACATAACTTCGCCGACCAGTTCCGCTGCGTCAGCGTTGTCATCGACAACCAGAACACGCCGCACGCACAATGACTGCCCCATGAAAACGCCCTTTTAAAGTGATCCTTTGTGATTTTCTTATCGACAGCAATTTCACATTATATAGCGATGCCATGAAAATTTTGTGGCAAACAGAGAGCAATAAATAGTTCTTATTTGAAATTTCTTTCCATTGTGGCTTTTTCGAATCCCGCGACAAGAGTCGTTAGACCGAGAGTCAAGGAAATTTGATGAATTTTTTTCAATTCGTATTAAGATGGACGAAGACATTTTTCATCCTTTTTGTCCCCCTTATTTTTAGTGTGAGCGTTTTGATTTGAGCAAGTTTTGACTTGGCTCAATGCCTCGCCGGCATGGCATGGGCTGGCAAAATTTTTGTCTTCATCGATGGGATCAAAGTCCCAATGGCGCATAAACAACGTTTCGACGGGTCGGCGCTTTCGCTAATCTCTCAACAGTTTCTGGGTCTTGGCGAAGCGTTCATATGGCGCTGGGAGCGCGAAGCGCGCGCTCGAATCCTCGGCGCAGACGCGTTGAAACGTCAGTCTTTGATCTCGACGTTTCCTGCGCTGCTGGTCCACCTCGCCCAAATTCTGACGCCAAGCCCTCTCCTAGCGGCGAATGGAATCGAAACCATCGCTTCGGCCCATGGCGCCGAGCGAGCCCGCACTACCCAGTTCGGCCCCGACCAGATCGCTCAGGAATACCAGATCTTGAGCGAGACCATCAGCGTCGTGGCGGACGGCCACATTGCACTGATACGGCGGGACTGGGCCATCATCGACCGGTCGATCAACCTCGCCATGCGCCAAGCCTTGCGCGCCTTCGCCTTCACGCAAGAGGATTTGCGCCGCAAGCTGGCGGCCTCGATTTCTCATGACATGCGCACGCCACTGGCCGTGGTGATCAATGGCGCCCAGTTGGCCCAGCGTTCTGTCGATGCCGAATTGACCAAACGCCTCGCTGGAAAAATTGCGTCCGACGCCGACCGCTTAAAAGAAATGCTCGCGGAGCTTCTCGACGCTCTCACCTTCACCCATGGCGCCAAACTGGCGTTGGAGCTTTCGACCTTTGACATTGCCGACTTGGTCAAGGAAATCTGCGTCGAGTATCAGCAAATGAACGCGACCTGTGTTCGAACCTGCTCGGAAGCGGTTCAAGGAACGTGGTGTCGAAAATCCATGCGGCGCGCCCTGGAAAACTTAGTCAACAATGCCGTCAAATATGGCGACGGCGGCGCTGTCGAGATCGTGGCCGCCCGCAGAGACGAACGCCTTCTGCTGTCGGTTCATAATGCCGGAGCGCCGATTCCACCTGAGCAGCAAGGCCGAATCTTCGAGTATTTCACGCGCGACGTCGCCGCGGCCGCTTCCATTGGATGGGGTCTGGGCCTGCCCTTCGTCAAACGCGTCGCCGAAAGCCATGGCGGCGCCGTCATGGTCGACAGCTCGGCAGCCAATGGCACAACTTTCCTCCTTGAAATTCCCGTCGACTGCAGGCCCTATGTCCAAGCCACCACGGGATAGGGGAAGGCTAAAGTGGACCCATCAGTCAAGACACTCAGCCGGCTAGTTTAAGCTGTGTCCGTTTCCACTTCAGCAGCTGCCCGGCGCTGCCCCGTACTGCCGATTTTTTCTTGCTCTAGGCCCGCGTCGCCGAACCTGTCGACGATCAGCGCACCGCCTCCGACACCGGCGCGGTAGACATGATCCGGCGTCTCATATCTCAACGCCTGATGCGGTCGCTCGGCGTTGTAGAACACAAAGTACTGCGCCAGGCCGACTGTTAGTTCGGGCATGTTGGCATAACCCTTCAGGTACACGTCTTCGTACTTCACGTTGCGCCACAAGCGCTCGACGAAGATGTTGTCCAGCGCCCGCCCGCGTCCGTCCATGCTGATCGCCACACCTTCGCGCTTGAGCACGCCGGTAAAGGCGTCGCTGGTGAACTGCGCGCCCTGGTCGCTGTTGAATACATCCGGCCTGCCGTGGTGGCGCAGCGCATCTTCCAGGCAGTCCACGCAGAACGACGCGTCCATGCTGTTGCTGATGCGCCAGGCCAGTACCCGGCGCGAGTACCAGTCGATGATCGCCACCAGGTAGGCAAAGCCACGCGCCAGGCGGATATAGGTCAGATCCGTACTCCACACCTGGTTCGGTCGCGTGACTGCTACCCCGCGCAACAGGTATGGATAGACCTTGTGCTGCGGATGCGGCTTGCTCGTCGCCGGCCCCGGCGCCATGCCCGCCAGACCCATTTCCCGCATCAAGCGCTGCACGCGCTTGCGATTGACCTGGTGCCCTCGACCTCGCAGGAACACCGCCATGCGCCGGCTACCGTAGAACGGCCGGCCGGTGTATTCCTCGTCGATCAGGGCGCGCAATCGGTCGTCTTCCTCGTTCATGCATGCCTGGCGTGTTACCGCTTCCAGCCGCCGATACACCGTCGAACGCGGCACGCCGGCCAGTTCGCACTGCATGGTCAGCGGCATCGCGTCTTCCCGCGCAATCCACCGTGCCCGCTCGGCAGGACTCATTCCCCAAGCTTTTTTTTGAGCCAATCCACCTGCATCTTCAACTTGCCGATCTCGCTGTACAGCTTGTCCTCGGGACTGCTTTCGTCCACCGGCTTCGGCCCGCGCTTGACGTCGAACAGCGCGCCGGCGTTCTCCAGAATCTCCTTCTTCCACTGCGTCACCAACTGCGGATGCACGTCGTGCTCCTGCGCGATCTCGTTGATCGTCTTCACCCCGCGCACCGCTTCCAGCCCGAGCTTGCCCTTGAACTCGGCACTGTGCACCCTGCGTTTTTTACCTTCACTCATTCGCTGTCATCCTTTCGCGGACGACAGCTTAAACCACTGTCTCAAATTCGGGGTCCACTATAAATAAAGTGGACCCATCAGTCAAGACATTCAGCCGGCTAGTTTAAGCTGTGTCCGTTTCCACTTCAGCAGCTGCCCGGCGCTGCCCCGTACTGCTGTCTTGCTGATGCTCTTGGTCCGTATCGCCGAACTTGTCGACGATCAGCGCGCCGCCTCTAACGCCAGTACGGTGGACCCGCTCCGGCGTCTCGTAGCCCAACGCCTGGTGCGGGCGCTCGGCGTTGTAGAACGCAAAATACTGCGCCAAGCCGACCGTCAGCTCGGCCATGTTGGCGTAGCCCTTCAGGTACACGTCCTCGTACTTCACGTTGCGCCACAAGCGCTCGACGAAAATGTTGTCCAGTGCCCGTCCCCGCCCGTCCATGCTTATGGCCACGTTTTCGCGTTTGAGCACGCCCGTGAAGGCGTCGCTGGTAAATTGCGAGCCTTGGTCGCTGTTGAATACCTCCGGCTTGCCGTGGTGGCGAAACGCGTCTTCCAGGCAGTCCACGCAGAACGACGCGTCCATACTATTGCTGATACGCCAAGCCAGCACGCGGCGTGAGTACCAGTCGATGATCGCCACCAGGTAGGCAAAGCCGCGCGCCAGACGGATATACGTCAAATCCGTGCTCCACACCTGGTTCGGCCGCGTGATCGCCACGCCGCGCAGCAGATAGGGATAAACCTTGTGCTGTGGATGCCGCTTGCTCGTCGCCGGTCCCGGCGCCATGCCCGCCAGCCCCATTTCCCGCATCAGGCGCTGCACGCGCTTGCGATTGACGCAGTGCCCACGACCTCGCAGGAACCCCACCATACGCCGGCTGCCGTAGAACGGCCGATTGGTGTATTCCTCGTCGATCAGGGCGCGCAGCTCGTTGTCTTCCTGGTCCTCTTGCCGTTGGCGGAGCATCGCCTCCAGCCTGCGATACACCGCCGCCCTTGGAACACCGGCAAGCTCGCACTGCCGCGTCAACGGCAGACCCGCGTGCCCAGGCTCGATCCAGTCCATACGCTCGTCGCGACCTACAGCCCAAGTTTTTTTTTGAGCCAGTCGGCCTCCATCTTCAACCGGCCGATTTCGCTATACAGCTTGTCCTCCGGACTGCTTTCATCCACCGGTTTCGGGCCGCGCTTGGTATCGAACAAGGCGCTCGCATTCTCCAGGATCTCCTTCTTCCACTGTGTCACCAGCTGCGGATGTACATCGTGTTCTTGCGCGATCTCGTTGATCGTTTTCAATCCGCGAACTGCCTCAAGGCCAAGCTTGGCCTTGAAGTCCGCCGAATGCGTCCTGCGTTTTTTACCTTCACTCATTCGCTATCATCCTTTCGAGGACGACAGCTTAAACCACTGTCTCAAATCCGGGGGCCACTATAGAAAGCAGTCCGGAGGACAAGCTGTATAGCGAAATCGGCCGGTTGAAGATGGAAGCCGATTGGCTCAAAAAAACTGGGGCTGTAAGTCGCGACGAGCGCATGGACTGGATCGAGCTTGGGCACGTGCACCTGCCATTGACGCGGCAGTGCGAGCTTGCCAGTGTTCCAAGGGCGACGGTGTATCGCAGGCTGGAGGCGATGGTCCGCCAACGGCAGGAGGACCAGGAAGACAACGCGCTACGCGTCTTGATCGACGAGGAATACACCCAATCGGCCGTTCTACGGTAGCCGGCGCATGGTGGTATTTCTGCGAGGTCGTGGGCACTGCGTTAATCGCAAGCGGGTGCAGCGTCTGATGCGGGAAATGGGGCTGGCGGGCATGGCGCCGGGACCGGTAACGAGCAAGCCGCATCCGCAGGACAAGGTCTATCCTTACCTGCTGCGCGGGGTGGTGGTCATGCGGCCGAACCAGGTGTGGAGTACCAACCTGACGTATATCCGCCTGGCGCGCGGCTTTGCCTACCTGGTGACGATCATCGACTGGTACTCCCGCCGCATGCTGGCCTGGCGCATCAGCAATAGTATGGACGCGTTGTTCTGCGTGGACTGCCTGGAAGATGCGTTGCGCCACTACGGCAAGCCGGAGTTATTCAACAGCGACCAAGGCTTGCAATTTACCAGCGACGCCTTCACGGGTGTGCTCAAACGCGAAAGCGTGGCCATCAGCATGGACGGGCGCGGACGGGCACTGGACAACATCTTCGTCGAGCGCCTGTGGCGTAACGTGAAGTACGACGACATGTACCTGAAGGGCTACGCCAACATGGCTGAGCGGACAGTCGGCTTGGCGCAGTATTTTGCGTTCTACAACGCCGATCGGCCGCATCAGGCCTTGGGCTACGAGACGCCGGATCGGGTTCACCGTACTGGCGTCGGAGACAGTGCGCTGATCGTCGATAAGTTCGGCGATGCGATACACGAGCATGAGCAAGACAACATTACGGGGCAGCGCCGCATAGCTGCTGAAGGGGAAACGGACACAGCTTAAACTAGCCGGCTGGGTGTCTTGACTGATGGGTCCACTATAGCTGTAGTGATATTCAGTAAATTTTTTTATACTGCAGTACGGTAAAATCGAAATCGGTAGCGCCTCAAAAGGGGCTCCAATGAATCGGATTGTTGCTAAAAGCCGCACCCTCCAGATTAGATTGTCTAGTTCTATTCCAGCTAAACTTTCACCAGCAGCGCGTATCTAGTTTTCTCCCAACGCAACCGCAACAGGATGTTTCGTGATTTGACATATCACCGTTTTGATCCGGACCGACTGCTAGACAGGCATCCCGATCAGTCTTTTCGATCTGGAATTATGGCTTGTCATGCGATTGTTAATTTTCCGTGTTGAGTATTGTGCGCGTTCGGGGCACTGATGCGTTGTTTTTAATGCAAAAATTCAAGGACGGATTTGACCGTATCGGAATGGATCGGCCAGTCATGAATATAGCGCTCGTCGTCAACATCTAATCAAGGCTTTAACATGTTCAATCTAGAAAAAGGAAATGGCGCTACTTTGACGGATCAAGTTTATGCGGGGGTCATGCATCAGATCGAGACCAATCGACTCCTCCAAGGTACGCGGCTACCGTCGGTAAGAAAACTTGCGGGGACCCTAGGGGTCAGCGTTTTCACGATTTCGACGGCCTATGAACGCTTAGTTTCGCAAGGTATCCTGGTGTCGCGTACGGGGGCCGGGTATTTCGTCGCTCACCGGCGCCATGTTCACAACCGTGGAGGCGCCAAAACTGAGGAAATGCCGATCGGCCGGCCCACCGGGGCCGTCAGCTTTGTGCTCAACACCGTGGACGAAGGACGATACGATATTCCCGCTGGCTCGGGTTTCCTACCCGGCGATTGGCTCGAGAACGCCGTTTCGCCGTCAGTCATAGGACGCCTCGTACGCAACGAAGTGAAGTGCTCCGTACCGACGCCGACGCAAGGGTTGCCGATGCTGCGCCAGCAGCTTGCCACCAAGCTGAACAACGAAGGTATCCAAGTCGATGTCGAGCAGATCGTGATCACCTACGGCGCTACCCAGGCAGTCAGCATGATCTGCAACATCATGCTCAAGCCGAACGATACAGTATTCGTCGAGGATCCTGGCTACATGCTGCAACATGCGATCATCGCCAACACGGGCGCTAAGATCGTGCCGATCCGGCGCACGCCGGACGGCCCCGATCTGGATGCGTTGGAAGAGTTGGCGCACGAGCATCGGCCCAAATTGTTTTTCACGCAGACGCTGTTGCAGAACCCGACCGGTACCAGTACGACACCGATATTTTGCTACCGGCTGCTTTCGCTAGCGGAGAAATACGATTTTCACATCGTCGAAGACGACGTGTTCAGTGACATATGCGTTCACAAGAGCCTGCGCCTTGCCGCGATGGATGGTTTTCAACGTGTCTTCTACGTCAACAGCTTCACAAAATTGATGAGTCCAGCGATGCGGGTCGGTTTCGTCGTCACCCAGCCAAAATTCGTCAAGCCGCTGGTTGAACAAAAGGTACTCACGGTGCTGAGCGGCTCATCGCTACAGGAGTCGCTGGTCTTCCATGCCTTGCAATCGGGCCGCTACCAAGCTCACTTGAATTACCTGCAAACCAAGCTCCTGAAGGCCAGGTCGAGTGCCGAGCAAGCTTTAGCGAGCGCGGGTATCCAGTTCGATAGCCACCCGGTGCACGGGATGTTTCTATGGGGGCAGGTGCCATGCCATGTCGACATCGACAGGTTGATCGAGGACGCATTCCAGAAGCGCATATTTTTGAGCAAAGGGTCGATCTTCTCGCCAACCGGCTCATTCGCTCATCACTTGCGCTTTAATGTGGCGCACAGCAACAACCCGGCACTGATCGCGTTCCTGAGCGAGGCCATCAGGAAGGGGCCGGCCATGTAGTTGATAACCATCGCGTCGCTCCCAGCGCGACCGGGGCCGCCGTCAGGCATCCATGGAACCTCCTGGCTCGCCGATCTGCGCCGACGCCGGGGAGCGCAACGGTGTCGCTCGTCCTGGAATCGCGGCCCACCGCATGGCCCGCTTCGGCATGAACGGAGCGAGCCACTGCGCGAAAAAGCCAGCCGGCTGGTGGCCGTCGTGGCCGAGGACCCGGGGAGCGGCCGTGTCCTTGGGGCAGTAGAAGGTGCCGAACACGAGATCCCAGAACGGCAGCTGCATGCCGAAATTACGTTTTCCGGCGGCCCGCTCCGCGGCGTGATGCCACCGATGCACTTCGGGCGTATTCACGACGTAGTTCAAGAAGCCCATTTTCATGTCGATGTTGGCATGGCTGAGGAAATTGACCGCGCCCGACAAGAAGCTGGTGAACAACATCACTTTTGCCGGTGCCCCCGACAGGATCAGAAACGTGAGGTCGAACAAGCTGGTCAGAGCAAAATTGACCGGGTGACCGTAACCCGAGTTGAGGCAAGTGAGACGGCGGAGCTTGTGGTGCAACGAGTGGAAACGCCATCCCAGTTCCGTCGTGTGCATCATCCTGTGGCTCCAGTAGATGCCGAATTCCCAGACGATGAAGCCGAGCACCACCTGCAGCGGAAAGGGCAAGGCGGTCGGCCACCACGGCGCGCCATCGCTGCCCCAGAACACGATGGCCGGGGCGATCAGGAAATATACCGCCGTGCGTGAAAGGTTATGGCCCAGATTCGTCGATACCAGCATCGAGCCGATTTCATTGAAGAACTGATCATCGGGTTTGCACCAAGTCTTTTCATAAGGAAAAGCGAATTCCAATAATACGGTCATAACGATCACGCAGATCGAAGCGACGTAATACACGACGAGCTTGGAATAACCCATCGCATGCAGGATCAGAAAAAAAGAAATTGCCGTCGTCAGATACAGCGGACCGAGCGTCCGTCGAACGATTTCCTTCGGATTAATCGAAAAAGTTTTCATACCTTATAGTCCTTTTCACATTGTTTATGGTCAGTGCGTCGCCGTCCGATCGTTCGACACCGCGTGCATCATGCTTCGCCATCAAAGCTTGGAAGCGATTAACTTGCCCAGCCTTTCGATGCCTTCCCGGATCCTGGGCCGGGGTACCGTGACGAACGACAGGCGCAAGGTATTGGTCGCTAGATTGGCTGGATAGAACGGTGTGCCGGGCACGAAGGCCACGTCCTGGGCAACGCTTTCTTCGAACAATTGCTGGCTATCGATATGACGGGGCAAGGTCACCCAGATGAACATGCCTCCGTCCGGCCGAGTCCACTTCAACGCAGGCGGGAAGAAGTCCTGCATCGCTGCCAGCATCGTCTCGCACTGCTCGGCGTAGAGACGGCGGATGACGGGAATGTGCTGGTCTAGGAAGCCGTCCTTGAGCGCTTCGTACACGACCATCTGCGTCAGCTGCGACGTGTGCAGGTCGGTCGCCTGTTTCGCTTTCTCAAGCATGCGCGAAAGCGCAGGCGGTGCGATGACATAGCCGAGGCGGATGCCGGGCGTCAGGATTTTTGAAAAGGACCCCATGTGCACTACGCCGGCAGAGTTCATGGTCAGCATTTTTTGCAGCCGTTCGCCGCCATAACTCAATTCGCCATACGGATCGTCCTCGATAATCGGCACATTCATGCGTGCGCAGATGGCGACGAGTTCGCGGCGCCTCGACAGCGGCAGGGTTCGGCCGGTCGGATTCTGGAAGTTCGGCGGCGCATAGAGAAGGCGCGCGCCTTGGCCGATTCGGGCCACCGTCTCCGGCACCAAGCCGATGTCGTCGCTTTCGACCGACTGCAGATCTGGTTCGTACATGGAAAAGGCTTGCAATGCGCCCAGGTAAGTCGGTGTTTCGACCAAGACCTTGCTTCCTTTGTCGATGAGCACTTTGCTGAGCAGGTCCAGTCCTTGCTGCGAACCCGACACGATGGTGACCTGTTCGGGGCCGATACGCACGCCGTCTGTGGACATGCGGTCGGCGATCCACTCGCGCAGCGGCGCATAGCCGTCGGTGGGACCGTATTGCAATGCGACCTTACCTTGTGCCGACAAGACGCGGTCGAAAGCGTCCTTGAGCCGCGCGATCGGAAAGGTATCGGGCGAGGGCAGGCCCCCGGCAAACGAGATGATCTCCGGCCTGGCGGTCACTTTCAGGAGGTCGCGAATCGCTGAGCTCTTCATGTTTTTCGCACGCTCGGACAGTGGTAGGTGCAAGGCGTGCGGATCTTCTATTTTCATGATCAACTACCTTTTCGTTAAGTCATAAAGATGTCATCAAGGAAAACCATGCCTGGTTGCCGATGGGTGCGATCAAACCGCTATGTGCTTGGGGCATGACGCTCTCCGGTCGTGGCGGCGCTTCCGCCCGCGTCGCAAACGAGGCAGGGCATCAGTGTGAGCGTGTAGCGCGCTTTGCCCGGCAACAGCGGCGATGGCATTCCATTGACCCAGTCGGCGTGGCCGGCCAGGAAGAATGGAGAGAGTGGATGGCCGCTCTGTCCGCCGGGCATATCGAATAGGGCTTGCTCTTCATGACCCGGCGACAGCGTCATGCGTTCGGACTGGCCGAACCTGGGGCCGGCGACGCGTGGCATGTTGGCGTCGCCTGGCAGCGGGTCGTCCGGCACTGCCAGCCATGTCCGTAGAAAACGGGGCAGCGAGGCGCTGATCGGATGTTCGATGCTTGCGCGGTTGCGCTCGCCCCAGGCGGCTGCCGCCAAGGACTGACCGCCGCTCGTCAGGTCACCGATGACCTGGTCCACCGACGCCAGCTGCAGCGCGCGCCAATCGGCATAGCCGGCCGGTAGCCAGCCGGCCGGCTGGGCGTCCAGCAGGCGCGCCACGACCACCGGCCACCGGCTCGAGGCCAGCGCCATGTTCGCCTTCGGGTCGCCCGCGGTCATCTCGCGGTCGGCGCCGCCGAATAGGAGCGCGTGTAGCGACCACATGTAAGCGCGCGCGAGCCGGTAGCCGACCGAATCGGTACTGGCGTGTCCGTTCCAGCTCAATTCGAGCAGGCGCCGGAATTCGGCGCGCTGCGGATGCCCGCGCAACGCCGCCGGATCGAGAAGGGCGAGCGCGCGCTCCCGCCAGCGCGCAATGAAGAGGGCGCGGTCGTCCAGCGCGACCCGGTACGCGGCCGGGATCCCGATCCTGCCCTTGAGCGCCGCCAGGTCCTGCCTGAGCTGGTGCTGGCGCGCGCCGAGGTCGAAGCCGCCGTCGCCGATGTGCTGCGCGCCATCGCCAATCAGCTGGCGGTTGTTGGCGGTCGACAGCTGGCCATTCAGGGGATTGACCCGGCGCGGATAGCGCTCGGGTGGCAGCAGGCGATGCCATGTCGGCCCGCGATCGCCCAGCGGCGAGGTCCCCGCTCGGTCGTCCCGCTGCGGGAGCATCCCGGCAATGGTCCAGCCGATGTTGCCGTGCTCGTCGCCGGCCACGAAGTTCTGGGCCGGGATACCGTCGCTGTTGGCGATCGTCAACGCTTCGTCGAGCGTGGTGGCGCGCTCCAGTTTCATATGGTTGAGGTTGATCGCAGCCGGATCATAGGCGATCCAGTGCAAGGCGAACGGCCGTCCGCCGATCGTCTGGATCGGGCCCAGCCGCGTCTCGCGTACCACCAGCCGCTCGTCGTCTGCCCCCTTGACCCGAATCCGTTCCACCGTCTCGACTGGGCGCTCCCAGCCGTCCGTCGTGCGCACTTCGTCGGGACGAGTGGGATCTTGTGCGAGCGCCACCAGGTCCAGGTAATCGCCTTTGCTATTGGTGAGCGCCCAAGCGACGTGGCCGTTGCTGCCGGCGATAATGAACGGCGGCGCCCCCGGCAGCGTCACGCCCGCGATCCGCTCCGGGCCGATCCGCATGGCCAGCAGATACCAAGTATTGGGCAATTGCAGGCCCAGATGCATGTCGTCGGATACGATCGCCGCGCCGGTCGCGGTGCGCGCGCCGGCCAGGGCAAAGTTATTGCTGCCGACCGCGTCGACCACATTCGCGAGCGCCAACCGTTCGGGCGCATCGCCCGGCCGTCCCCACCAGACTGGGGCGCGTGCCGGGATCGGCTGCGCCGGCGCCGGCACACCGGCATCGAAGGGCTGGTCCCATTCGCTCACTTCCGGCAGCAGGAAGGACAACTGCTCGGCCGTGCTGTGCGCACGCAGCCAGCCACGCGCCTGCGCGCGCGGGCCGAGGTTGCCCTGCAGGTCGAGGAACATCGCCCATACGACCAGCAGCGAGTCCGCGTTGGACCACGGGCGCGGGCTGGTTCTGGTGAGCGCATATTCGAAGGGCTTAGCGCGCAGCCCCGACAGGCCATGGTTGACGCCGGCCGTGTATCTGTCGAGAAGCTCGCGCTCGCTCAAGGACAGGGATGCCAGGCGCTGTTCAGCCCGGGCGCGGAAGCGATGCAGGCGATGCGAGCGGTCCAGCGGCAGCACGCGCGGGCCGAACAGTTCCGCCAGCTCCCCGGCGGCCGTGCGTCGCAGCAGGTCCATTTGGAAGAAGCGTTCCTGTGCGTGCACGAAACCCACCGCATAGGCGGCATCCAGGCGATCGCCCGCGCTCACCAGCGGCACCCCGCGCGCGTCGCGCGCGACCGTCACCGACGCTGCGAGCTTGGGCGCCCATTGTTCGCCATCGAGCTGTGCCAGACTGGCGCGCAGGTAGAGCACGGCGGCCAGCAGGAGCAGCGCGGCCAGCGCCACAAGAATGCTCAGCCACATCAGTGGATATATCGTCCATTTCCTCCAACCCTGCACACGCATCGCGGCCTTTCGATCAAAAAAGACCATGTTGAACGAAAAAAAGCGTGGTTTCCAGATACGGTTGCGAATGGCTTGAACCCACCTCCACGAGCGCTGGCCGCGGTTGCGTTCTGAATAAGGAGGGGCGGGGATAACGCGATCGATGGCGCGTCAATCAGCGTAAAGGTGGCGAAAAACTGTAATGGTGGGGAAAAATTACAGTTCGATACGCCATGTCGAATATCTTACATGTCAAAGAAACTCAATACCTTTACTATGCTCGTCGATAAGTCCTGTTTATTGGCAACAGCGAATATCGGAGCCAATGTGATTGGCGCCGATTTCATTAAACGTCAAGTAATCCTAAATACCGGATTTTCGCGATTCATTTCTCGCGATTGATAGCGATTATTGTTGGCATTCGAATCTTATTTAATATTAAAAGCGCGGTGCGCACGCTAGTCTGAACGGTATTGCTGGCCCGCCAAATCGGACGCACTTGGCGATCCGGTCGATCGTGCCGGAACCGTAACGATGGAGCGGGTTAAGGCGTACACGGCAACACTCCAACGGTCTTTCTAAGAATGTAATCAGACGGTCAGAAAGGTAAGTCATGCAAGAAATTTCTTACGAAAACAGCAGTAACGATACCAAGGCGGGTGTGCTGGAAAACGAATCCCTGATCGAGCAATTCGTCCAGGAACTCTGCCAAAACGGCGCCGTGGTTCTCGACGACCGGAGCGGATTCTTCAGTGATGAAGAATGGGCGGCCCTGGAAACCTTCGGTCTGCTGAGCGGCTTGCCTTACGAAACCGTGGACGTGGGCGATGCCGGCGAACCCAACAAGGTCGAAGTCGGCCGCCTGATGACCGACGTCGAGCAGCCGCTGGTGGTCAACGAATCGATCTCGAAGAAGATGCTCAAGATTATCTGTGCGCCGAGCCGTCTCAAGTTCATGGAAAACCTCCTTGGCATTTCGCCGCTGTCCGTCCGTCGCGCGCAGATCAACAAGATGCACGCCGGCTCGTTCATCGGCCGCCACGTCGATCAGGACAGCAACCCCGACTACGAGGTGTCGATCGTGCTGCAGTTTGGCCGCGCATTCGACGGTGGCGAATTCATCATCCAGCTGCCGGACGGGAGCCAGAACGTGATCGTTCCGACATTCCGCTCGATCACGATCACACGCTGCGATTTCGCACACGAAGTGCGGCCCGTACTGGCCGGCACTCGCACTTCGCTCGTGTATTTCGTATCCCGCCACGCCGGTCTGAACCGGCGCTATCTCAGTGAAGCCGCCGTGGGCAGCTCCGCATCCACCATGGCGTAACCCGGGGTAGACGGTCATGTTCCAAGAAATTTCGAAATTTGAACCCAACATCAAGCAATTCTGCAAATACCATCTGGCGTACCACAACAGCGCCCGCCCGCTCGGCATCGAGAAGGGGGCGGTCGTGACCGCCGATCTGGCCGAGGTCCTGCCAGAATTCAATGTCAGGCAGTATTTCTCGACGCAGCCGAACATCTTCGTCGACTATGACCACTTGGTCACCGCCTACGACAGCGGTTCGGGTAAGGCGATCGGGCTGCTGGGCGCGCGGTGGCTGGGGAGCGCGGAATGCCGCTTCCTCTACCTGTGGACCGCGATGATCGGCGACTCGCACCGCAACAGCATGCTGTTCAACCGGATCGTCGCGTACTTTTTCGAGAAAGTGGCCATGCACTGCGCCGACGGCGCGCTGCCTGAACTCATCGTCACGAAAACCTACAACCCGGTTGTCTACAGCATCTTCAAGTCGTACGCGCTCGCCAGCGGCGCGACGATCGATGTGTATCCGATAGTGCCGGCCGCGGCGCAGGATGAAGAAATGGTCGAGCTCGCCAAACGCATCGCCACCGCGATCAGTCCGAAGCTCGTACTGCAAACGGAGACCGGCGTCGTGCCAGGAGGGCAGGCGATGGTCGCGCCCGACTTCTTCCCGCGCATGGAGGAATCGAAGGACGCGGACGTCAATCGTCACTTCCAGACGCACCTAACCCGCTCCGACCAGGTGTTGTGCATTCTCCGGATCGACGACCGGATGCGCAAGAACGCGCTACAGCTGGTCGCGTCCCGCAAGCACGCCGCGCCCGCCGTCGCGGACCGGGCGACCAGTGCCGCTTTGCCGGCCTAGCGGAACGCGCCGCGAACACGCAAGGCTGACAGCATCGTTTCGTAACGCTTCTTCATTCAACGACCATGAACATGGATGGCATCGATTTTTCCAGCAAACGGTCTCGCTACGGCTACCGGAAGGACGTACGCAAGACATACGGCCATCTGCCATTCCAGCCATTCTGGACATGGGTTACCGGGAAATCCCTGTGGGATGGGAATCCCAAGCTGGCGCGCGAGACTTGGCTGACGGAATGGCAGTTGTGGTGCCAGATCGCCTGGTCCTGGGCAGTGACGATCACATCGGTGACCGTGGGCTCGGCGGTCTATCATTCCCAGCTGAGCCTATGGGCCAAGGTGCCCGTGTATATTGTCGTGTGGGTCCTCGTGGTCAATCGGACGCGCGGGCTTCTGCACACTTTCCACTATACGAATCACGGCGCGTCGCTGGCTGACATGAAGCGGGCCAAATGGATCGGAACCTTTTTCATGTCGATCCCGATCCTGCACACGTCCTGGCGCAATTATCACCAGTTGCACGCAGAAACGCATCACAGTCGACATGACCTTTGCACCGACCGCGACCCCGATCAGCAATTCATGACGGCCCATGGTTTCTACCGCGGCATGCCAGAATGGGATTACTGGACGAGGCTAGTCTATGCGCCGCTGCTGCCCAGGAACCTGTGGGCGCACTTTTGGTTCCGCATCGAGCAGAATTTCATCAAGCCGGAGCGCAAGGAAATCGTGTTCCGGGCCGTGTACTGGGCGGTGTTCTTCACGCTGGCGATACGCTTCCAGGTCGGCACCGAGCTTGCCTTGTTCTTCTTCTTTCCCTTGATTTTGCTGACCCAGCATTCGTCTTGGATCCAGCATACCACCGAGCACCTGTGGTTCCCGGACTGCCCGGAAGGCACCTCGCCATTCGTCGCTATCGGTGCGCTGACGTGGGGGCGTTTTCTTGGGCGCCCGCACCCCGGGAACGGACGTGGCTTGAACCATGCATGGAAGCTCGTCAAATGGTGGGCCCTTCTATTCCTCATCGATATCCCGATCCGGATCTATTCGTTCATGCAAGACTTGCCGAGCCACGATTTCCACCACCGCGCGCCGCGGGTGAACTTCTGGCGGATCGCCCAGGAACGCTCGGCCAACGAGGGATTGCCATCGAAATACGGACCGATGACTGAGACCTGGGGCATCTGGGAATCCTGGCTGATCTTGCGCGATCACCTGTGTCGCGGCCAGCACGATCCCTTCAATATCTATCAGTGGGATCGCCAGCATCGCGAGGCCGCCAATTTGCTCCTGGATGAGCGAAAACGAGTCGCATAGCGAATACGCGGTATCCAGCGAATTATTTCAGCCCAAACGAGACTCTAAGATATGCGTAAAGGACAAGCCAAGGCCATTATCAAGGCGTATTCGCTCCCTCCGACCGACCTCAGCCGGCAAATGTTGAAAGCGATCGCCAGCGGAGATTTCAATAGCGTTGAGCTCCTGCCGGAGGAATTGCGGGATCGTGCCTTCAAGATCCACAAGGGATACCGGGAGAAAGTCGGCGCCGCGACCGAGGAAATCAAGTACCGCAATTTGCCGTACTACTTTCTCATCAAGGACATGTACCCGCATTTCAACTGGGTCGAAACCGGCAACCAGATTCAAGTCGAGACCTATTTCCGCGGCTTCAAGCCAAACCTGCTTTCGTATCTTCTGGAACTGATCCCGAAGAATGAAATCGCCAGCAGCGCGCGCCTGGCCCGGATGGGCTCGGAAGGCATCAACATCAATGGGATCGAACAATGCCAGTGCGTGTTCCGGCAGGAGGACGTGTGCCCGCTGTCGGACACCGACATCGCCAACCTGGAACGGTGGATCGCCAAGGGCCTGAGCGGCGCGCCGCTCACGATCGTGTCGCCGGTTTGCCCGGACTATTCGGCCACCAAGGGCGAGACCAGGAAGTACCGGTTCACGTTCGAGAGCGTTGGCACTGGCGTCGGGCTGTCATGCGGACGGATATTCGAATCCCTGGCCGCGTTGCGCCGCCTGTTCGCCGACCTCGGCCTGACCAACGTCACGCATCACATGTACGTCGGCGACTTCGAGGCATTCAACGCCGAGAACGCCAAGCGCGTCGGGCTGAGCACCGCGGCATTCGTCGAACGCAACCGGGGCTCGTGCGCGTCGATCGCCGCCACGGCGCCGGCGCCGGTGATCACCGGCCTGTTCACCGACCTGTGTGGCGGCCGCATGGGCTGGGAGCGCGAGTACGCCGGCATGCGTCAGCGCTTCGAGGCCCTCGAATTCGGTCCGATCAGGGGCAATCCGAAGTACCTCGAGATCGCCGAGTCGCGCAAGGCCTTGTACCGGCGCTGGTTCGACGTCGACGACAGTTCCGACGACTTCTTCGAAAGCCTGGTCGTCAGCCAGGGCATCGAGTACGCGACGATGGGCAAGATCATCGGCGAGCGCTTCGAGAACCCTCTGATACTCGGTGCGGACCATTACAAGATGGGACAGTTCTATGCATCGGCGGCGCCCCTGCCAATCATCTACCTCGACAGGAATTACCAGTAAGCCGGCCGCGACGCCGCCCGTACCATCGAACTCGACACCGAATTTGCTTTCATTTTGCTCTCATGAACTTTCTGAATCTGCGTCCTCGACTCAAGACGTTTGCCGATCGCCATATCCACTACCTCGACGAGAGCCAAGTCGCGCGGCAGATATCATTTCCCGACTTCGCGGACAAGGCCGAGGCGTTGATTGAGCGTCTGCGCGCCGCCGGAGTCCAGCCCGGCTGGCGGGTCGGAATGGTCGCGCCGAATTGCCGCGACTGGCTGGTATGGGACCTGGCGCTCATGGAACTCGGCTGTACCGTCGTCGCCTTCCCGGACGACATGGTACAGGAGCAGGGCGTCAAGCTGTTCGAAAGCTATGACCTGTCTCTGATCGTGCTCGCGCGGGACGGAGTGCCAAGCGCATTGCGCGCCCATCCGAACACGGCGTGGATCGATATGCTTGGCACCGGACGGATTGAATGGCGCACGCGCTCGGGGCGCGTCCCGTTTCCGGTCGATGACGTGTGCGCGCTGGCGTTCTCGTCCGGCGTTTCCGGGACCCCGAAGTGCCTCATGATCAACCGCCGCGGCATCGAATGGGACGTCGAGCATTTCGTGCCCTCGTTCCGGACACTGGAGGACGATCGCCTGCTGCTGTTCCTGCCGCTGACGCATCAGCAGCAGCGCCTTCTGGCTTATGCGGCCTATTGGCACGGCACCTCGATTGCCCTGACCCCGCCCGAAGCCTTGTTCCCTGCGTTGGAAAAGCTGAAGCCGACACTGTGCCTGGCACCGCCCCTGCTGTATGAAAGCATCCACGAACGCTTCATGGCCGCGCTCGATGATATGGCGCCCGGCAAGCGCCGGCTGGTCGGCGCACTGCGCACGGTGGCCAAGGCGCTGCCCGGCTTCGTCGGTACGCCGGTACGCAAGCTGTTGTTCCAGCGGATCTACGCGACGCTGGGAGGGAGGATGCGGCTCATGATTACCGGCATGGCGCCGATCAAGCGCGCCGCCCTAGACTTCTTCGAGGAGCTCGGCATCGACCTCTACGAGGCTTATGGCCTGACGGAGACGGGCGTAATCGCGGCGAATACACCGGCCGGAAAGCGCCTGGGCGCCGTCGGCAAGCCGGTCGAGGGATCGATCATCACTCTGGGCGAGGGCGGCGAGGTAATGGTCCAGCGTAGCCAGTACGCGTCGTTCGGTTACCTGCATCCGGACGGGAGCACAGAGCTATTCCCGGTCGGCGCGCCCATGGCGACCGGCGACATCGGCAAGTTCGACCAGGACGGCTACCTGTACTTGCTGGGGCGGAAAAAGGAAATTATCATCACGTCGCAAGGGCACAAGATCCATCCGGAGAGAATCGAGACCTTGTTGAACGCCCACGCGGAGGTCGGCAAGGCGGTTGTCGTTGGCAACCAGCACAAGCAGCTGGTGGCGCTGATCTCCCTGCGCAGGGCCGCGACGCCGCAGGTCGAGCAAGCGCTGGGCGCGTGGCTCGCGGCGATCAATAGCCGCCTGCGGGACGCCGAACAGATCGGGAAATTCGTACTCACCGACGTCCAGTTCTCCGTGGCGAACGGATTGCTCACGCGTAGCCTAAAACTGAATCGGCGCGCGATCGAAAAGCGCTTTTCGATGGAATTGTTCGGGATGTCGAGCGTGGATGAGCAGCCATTGAGCGAAGAGGAGATCCGCAGCGTCGATCCGGATCTCCTCCAGCTGGTCAAGGCGACCTGGGAGGCGATACTGGAGCGAAGCAATCTCCCGCTCAAGGAGAATTTCTTCGCGCTGGGAGGAGATTCCCTGTGCGCGATGCGCATCATTGCGCACCTGCAAGAAAAAACCGGCACCGGGATCTCCGTGCGCGAACTGTTCCAGGACCCGACGATCCTTGGCGTGGCGCGCTGCCTGTCCAACGAGCGCGACGCCCTGCCCGCCGAGGAGACGCTGCTCCTTGGCGCCGAGGAGGGTGCGATATGACGGAGATCGTGGCGTTGTTCGACGAACTGACGGCAGACGGCGTTTCGTTTTGGCTGGAAAATGGAGAGCTCAGGTTCCGTGCGCCGACCAGCGTGATGAGCAAGGAACGAATTGAGCTAATTCGCCGCCACAAGGCGGAAGCGATCGCGCACCTCATGGCGCAGGTTGGCGACGGTGCGCTGGCGACGGCAGCGTTGGGGACGCCGTTGAGCCTTGCCCAAGAACGCCTGTGGCTGGTCGAACAGACGGTGGACCTGGGCGCCGCGTATAACATGGCGGGGAGCGTGTACCTGAATGGCTGCCTGGACGTTGATGCCCTGGAAAGGAGCTTCCAGGCCATCGCGCAGCGCCACGACGTGTTGCGCACGCGCTTCGTACTGCAAGGCGGCGAGATGCGCCAGGTCGTGGACGCCACCGCATCCGTCGCACTTGAGCGTGTCGACCTGTCGCACATCGCGCCCGGCGAGCGCGCGGCCCACGCGCGACGCCTGGCGGCGGCAAAGGCTGGCGAACCGTTCCGGATCGATGGCGGCGCGCTGCTGCGCCTGTGGCTGTTCGCGTTGCACGAGAACCAGCATATCCTGCTCATCTCGATGCACCATGCGATCTCGGACGGCTGGTCGATTGCCGTGCTGGTAAGGGAACTCGTCGTCCTGTACCAAGCGTTCGTCGCGGGGGAACGGTCCCCGCTGGCGCCATTGCCGATCCAGTACCGCGATTATGCGGTGTGGCAGCGCAAGCGCCTGAGCGAGGATTTTCTGCGCGAGCACATGGCCTACTGGGAGCGGCAACTCGCCGGGTGCCCGGAGGCGACGGAGCTGCCGCTCGACCATCCGCGTCCAGCGCTCGCCAGCCATCGGGGCGACGAGGTCGGGTTCGCGGTTTCGGAGCAGACCTGCCGCAGCTTGCGCGCGCTCGTCCAGAGCGAGGGCACGACATTGTTCGCCGGGCTCATGGCGGCGCTCAACGTGTTGCTGCACCGGTGGTCGGGGCAAACCGACCTGGTGGTCGGTTCCCCGGTCGCCGGCCGTACGCACCGCCAGACCGAAGACCTGATAGGCCTGTTCGTCAACATGCTGCCGCTACGGGCACGGGTGTCTCCGGACCAACCGTTCCGCGCATTCCTGCGCGACGTTGCCGAGACGGCGCTAGCGGCCTACGCGCACCAGGAAGTGCCCTTCGATCGCCTTGTCGAGGTTGCGAAATGCCAGCGTACCATGGCGCGCCAGCCGCTCTTCCAAGTGGCGCTGGTCCTCGAGAATATGCCGCAGGCAACGCTGACGCTGCACGGCCTGACGTTGCGGGAGCAGCGCATCTGCACTCACACGTCGAAGTTCGGCCTGACCTTCTTCCTGCGCGAGGCGGACGGCGGATTGCAGGCGTATGCCGAGTATGCAACCGACCTGTACGACCGAGTGACGATTGAGAGGCTGGTCTCGAATTTCCAGGAATTGTTGAAGAGTATCGTCGCGCAGCCCGACTGCGCCGTGAGCCGGCTGCAGGTTATGACGCCGGACGAGATCGCATTGCAGCTGGAGCGCTGGAACGATACCTCGACACCGTATCCGGCCTGCTGCATCCATGACCTGATCGGCGCGCAGGCGGCGCGCACGCCGGATAGGGTCGCCCTGATTCACGCTGAGCAGGAGCTCGACTACGCGGTGCTGGAGGCGAGCGCCAACCGGTTGGCGCGGCACCTTGAGGGCCAGGGCGTCGCCCGCGGGAGCATCGTCGGGGTCTGCATCGAGCGCACGCCGGACATGCTGATCGCCATGCTGGCCATCATGAAAGCGGGCGCAGCCTACCTGCCGCTCGACCCCAACTACCCGGGCGAGCGCCTGCGCTACATGCTGGACGACGCCGGCGCCGCCCTGGTGGTGACGCACACGGCGCTGCGGGACAAGCTACCTGACAGCTTGCGCGTTCTGTGCCTCGACGCCCAGGCCGCCGCCATCGCGAGCCAGCCGGCGAGCGCGCCGGCGGGCGGCGCCACGCCCGAAGACCGTGCCTATATCATCTATACCTCCGGCTCGACCGGGCGGCCCAAGGGGATCGATCTGACGCATCGTGGGGCGGTCGCCTTCCTGAGCTGGGCGATCGACGCTTTCCAGCCCGACGAGATGGCTTGCGTGGTGGCCGCCACGTCGATGTGTTTCGACCTGTCTGTTTTCGAACTGTTCGGGCCGCTGTGCCGCGGCGGCAGCGTCCTGCTCGCGAACAACCCGATCGACCTGCCGCCGGAAGCGGCGCGCGCCACCATGCTCAATACGGTGCCGTCGGCGCTGGCGGAATTGCTGCGCAGCGGCGCTATACCGCCCTCGGTCAAGGTCGTCAACGTGGCCGGCGAGCCGCTGTCGCCGCAGCTCGTCACCGACATCCATACACGCACCGCGGTGCGTAAGGTCTACAACCTGTACGGTCCGTCGGAAGACACCACGTATTCAACCTTCGCCCTGGTGCCGCCGTACGCGGAACGCGCCCTGATCGGCCGGCCGATCTCGAACACCCGCGTGTATGTGCTAGATGCGCACCTGCAGCCATTGCCGGTTGGCGCAATCGGCGAGCTGTACATCGGCGGGGCCGGCCTGGCGCGCGGATACTTGGGCAAGCCCGAATTGACGGCCCAACGCTTCATCCCGAGTCCATTCGCGCCCGGCGACCGGTTGTACCGGACCGGCGACCTAGTCCGCTACCTGCCGGACGGAAACCTAGACTACATCGGACGTATCGACCACCAGGTAAAGCTGCGCGGATTCCGCGTCGAGCTGGGCGAAGTCGAAGCCGTCCTGGAACGCCACGCGCGGGTCCAGCAGGTGTGCGCGCTGGTGCGGGAGGACCCGCGCGGCGACAAGCGGATCGTCGCTTATGTCGCCTGCGCCGGCGCAGTGACAACCCAGGAACTGCAGCGCCACATGAAGCAGGCTTTGCCCGACTACATGGTGCCGTCCGCCCTGGTCGTGCTGGAAACCCTGCCATTGACGCCCAACGGAAAGATTGACCGCAACGCCATGCCTCAGCCTGACACCTGGGGTCGGTCCGAGTCTGCCTACGCGGCCCCATCCACGTCCATGGAGCACGCCTTAGCCGAAGCGTGGCGGGACATCCTGCAGTTGAAGCAAGTGGGCATCCACGACAATTTCTTCGAACTCGGGGGGCATTCGCTGCTGGTGGTCAAACTGGTGAATATGATTGCGGCGCGGCTCGGCCGGCAGGTCCCGATCTCGTCCTTCTTCGGCGCACCCACCGTCGCCTCGCTGGCCGCGGCGCTGGCGGAGGATGGCACGGGACCTTGGCCGAGGCCGGGCGCTGGCGGCATCGTCCGCTTGCGCGCGGCGGACGGCGGCACGCCGCTTTTCCTGATTCACCCAATCGGCGGCCACTTGCTGGGCTACCGTGACCTCGTCCAGGCACTGGAGCACGCCGGACCGGTCTACGGCCTGCAGCGGTCGGAGATTGCCGGCGCGGATGCGCCAAGATTTCTGTCGATCCCGGACCTGGCCGAGCTTTACCTCGAACAGATCCTGCGCGTTCAGACGCATGGGGACTATCTGCTGTGCGGCTGGTCCTTCGGCGGCATCGTCGCCCTCGGCATCGCCGAGCGCTTGCAGGCGCGGGGCAAGCGGGTTCGCTACGTGGGGCTGGTCGATTCCGTGCTGCCGCTGGCAGAAATCGACCGGCTGCGCCCGATGCGACTGGAGGCCTGGGCTAAACGCGGCGTGCGCGAAAGCCTGCCGGAACTGCCGGTCGACGTGGTGGCGCTCGCGGAAAAGGTCGTGATCGGCGACGTCGAACAGATCCCGGGGCGGTTGGGTGATGCCGACAATGACTTTTTCCGGCAACTCTACTTGGCCAACTTCTGGGCACTGTGCACGTTCATGCCTGAGGTCGGCATTCCCCACGTCCATTTGTACTATGCGACCGCTTCGACGCGGCGCCCGGAATTCGACGCTTCCCGCAGCTGCCTGTCGGCGCTGTACGGTGTAGCGGCGGCAACCCTGCTGGAGGGCGACCACTACTCGATCCTGAAAGCGCCGGGCGTGGCGGCGCTGGCCACAGCGATCGACGCCGATCTGGCGGCGGCGGGAGTCCTACAGAGCGCGAAGGAAGTGCGCTATGGCTAGCGCCGACACCGCCGGGGATGGCGCGCAGCCTGCGACGCAGGTCTTATTCTATGGATTGAACATGGATGCCGGCGTGCTCGCGCAGAAAGGCGTGCATTGCACGCGCTTGCTGCCGGCACGCTTGGACGGACACGCGGTCGTAGTCAGGGACAAGGCCATCCTGTCGCCCCAACCGGGAGCTTGCGCCTACGGCACCGTCGCTTCACTCCGCGCCGCCGATCTCGACAAGCTGTACGCCGCCCTGTCGGAGTATGGGTCAGTGCGGATGGTCGTTTATCCATTCGACGCCGCCGATCCGGATGGACGGCGCGGCGAGCCGATCCACGCCTTGGCGATGGTGCGCACGCCTGCCAGGCTGGAGGCGGACGTGGATGCACATTACCTGGCGCGCTGGCAGCTCATCATGGCGCGCCTGCACCTGCCGTTTCCGGACGCATTCGACCGGAACATGTTCGAACGCGGCCCCGGTCGAATGCCTGGATTGGCCGCATGCGTTTATTAGCCGCCTATCTCATCTTGCTGGTGCACGTGATGGACACTTCCATTGCCAATGTGGCGCTGCTGTCGGTCACCAACAATCTGATGATCGACGCGTACGACGGCTACTGGATGATCACTGCCTTCGGGGTCGGCATGGCCACCGCCATCCCGTTCGTGCCGCGTGTAGTCGATTGGCTCGGCGCAGCGACGACGCTGACGCTGGTACTGGGCCTGTCGATCCTGTCGATCGCGTTGTGCGGCGTGGCGGATTCGTTCGCGCTGCTGGTGTTGTCACGCCTGTTGCAAGGCGTGACATCCGGCGGTGTAGCCCTACTGATGCAAAAGCTGATGATGAACTATGCCGGACCGGAACGGCGCGCATACGCGCTCGCCCTGTGGACCAGCGCCATCACTATCTCGCCAGTGTTCGGGCCGTTCATAGGCGCCTTCGTGATCAGTTTTTTAGACTGGCATTGGTTGTTCCTAGGGCAGGTGCCGATCCTGGTCGGCGCGGCGATGGTGATCCACGATGAATTCGCGCTGACACCCTCAAATCCGGAAAAGGCCCCGAGCCTGGTCTCGCTATGCTGCTTCGGCGGCGCGATGCTATGCATGGAAATGGTGCTACGCGAGATTCTGACCACCGAGTACCGGGCACCCTGGGCGCCGCTGCCATGGGCCGGCGGCACGATCGTCCTGCTCGCGCAGAGCTGGCTGCGCCAACGGCGCACCAAGTCCACACTGTTCGATTGGCAGCTGTTGCGTAACAGCGCTTACCTCAGCTACATGCTCAGCGCTTCCATACTGAGTGCGATCACGCTGTGCACTTCCGTGGTCTACACGATGTGGTTGCAAGTGGTCCTCCAACTCGGCGTGTTAGACGTTGCCAAGGTGCTGGCCGCCGGCAGCCTGATCGCCGGTGGCTTGACGGCGCTGATCGGCTGCATCAAGAACAAGCGGTGGCTGCCGCTGATTGTCACGGCCGGCATGGCGTGCCAGATCACGTCGTTCTTCCTGGTGACACGCCTGACTACCGAAGTGTCGCTATCGGACCTGGCGTTGCCGCGCATCGTGGCCGGGTTCGGCGTGGCCTTGTGTTCGCCGCTGGGTTATCTGTCGGTGTCGGAACTGGAGGCCAACCGGGTGCTGGCGGCGAACTCCCTCGGTATGTTTGTGCGGACGATGTGCGCCAATATCCTAGTGCCGTTCGGTTCGGAAGGACTCGGGCGCCTGGCACTGCTGGTCGGCGCCCTGGCGCTGGCCGATGGTTTCGGCGTGCGGCACGATGGCGCGTACGACCTTGGCATGGCGCGCCAGTTGCACGGGGTCCTGGCGACCTTGAGCGCGACCGTCGCGCTGCATGTCATCTACTGGATCGCCATCGCGGTCCAATGCCTGCTCCTGCTCCTCCTGCTGCGGCGCAACGTATGGCACCTGGTCGTGTCGCGCACGGGTAGGCTCGCGCAGTGACGGCGTTCCGCTGGCACTTAAGATCATTTCGTAGGCAAATCGTTTTATCAGGATGGGTAGATGAGGATTCGTAGGAAAAGCCTGTTGTTAGTACTTATATTCGGCGCACTACTGGCGATCGTTGGATATGCGTTGCTCGGGGCGTCGAACGATCTCAAGTTGGACAACGCCTTCGTCGACGGCCGGGTGATCCATCTAACCTCGCCGGTCGCCGGCAAGGTAGAGGCGGTCAACCTTGCGAGGTTCAGCGTCACCCGCAGTGGCGAGACTGCGTTCTTGATCAATCACCAGACGGCGGCCGCCAAGGTAACCTCGGCGGAAGACGCCGTGCGCGCCGCATTCTCGGAAGCCGGACAAGTCTGCATGCAGCTGGGCAGCCAGGTGGAGAAGGTCAAGCTGACCGACTTGACGATTAACCTGGCGAAGGACAAAGCCGACAACCTACAGAAGCTGTTCGAGCGCGGTTTCGTCTCGAAGCGCCAGGTCGACGAACAACGTTACGAGGAAGAAAAGGCGCGCATCTCGAGCGAGATGGAAAGGCTGGAACAGAAACGGCTTGCGATGGATGTCAACCGAACGGTGCCCGGATCGGCCGGGATGACACAGGCTATCGTCCAGCTCAGGCAAGCGTTGATCGACCAGCATCACAGCAAGATCAAGGTTAACCACGAGGTCTTCACCCAGGAGGTTCACGTCCTGCCCGGC
The DNA here is from genome assembly GCF_012849555.1 of Massilia forsythiae. NCBI lineage: Bacteria > Pseudomonadati > Pseudomonadota > Betaproteobacteria > Burkholderiales > Oxalobacteraceae > Massilia > Massilia forsythiae. The sequence continues at coordinate 44,114 of NZ_CP051686.1, read as the reverse complement.
CAATGGGTCGACTCGGGCGCGCTGCTTGCGACCGTGATCCCAGTCGAAACGATGCGCGTCCAGGCCAACCTGATCGAGTCGCAGATCAACCGGGTCTGGATCGGGCAGCCGGTCAGCATCCGTATCGACGGCATGGGTAAGGACCAGGTCGTGCGGGGGCACGTCGAAGCGATAGTGCCCGCCACGGCGGCCACTTTTTCGGCGGTGCAAAGGAACACGGCCGACTCCACCTGGATCAAGGTAGCCCAGCGGATTCCGATCCTGATCCGCATCGACGATCCGGTCCAGGCGGCCAACGTCCACATTGGCCAATCGGCGGAGGTGGTGTTCCTGTCCAGCGGCGGCGCGCACGCGGCGCCGCCGGCCGCGTCGCAGGCCCAGGCGCAGGCGCCGCAAGCGCCGCCAACGCCGGCCGCGGACGATGAGGCCGACCTCGAGCACGAAGTCAGGCTGCGCGTCGACAAGGAGCGCGAGAAGGTCGCCCGCCGCCTGAACCTGCCGCCGTTCTGTCGCCTTTTCAGCCTGAACGGATAGGGTCGCCACGGTGTCGGCGCTGACAGCGAAGCAGCATCAATATAAGGAGTAATTCAATCATGCAGACGTGTTTTGTCGTTCTCGAACCGGTCAACCATGTGTACAAGGTGATCGAAACCGCCGCCGCGCGCGGCTTGCACGTGGTGGTCTTCCACGCGGCGCCGCTTGCCGTCGGCGGCGGCTACACCAAGGGCTTCGACGCGATCGGCGAATTCCACCGGATCGGTTCCTGGCTCGACGAGGAAGCGGCGCTGCAGAGCATCCATAGCCACCTCGACGGGCGCGCCGTGAGCGGTACCTATGCGGCGGTCGAGACCGTCCTGCTGGTGGAGGCTACCCTGCGCGAGCAGCTGGGCCTGCCGTCGCATGGACGCGCGGCGATCGAGAGGCTGCTCGACAAGCGCTGGGTACGCCGGCGGCTGCGCGAGACCGGCCTGTCGCGCCTTGGCGACGCCAATCCACGGGAGGTCACGGCCGGCGCGACCTGGCCGTTCGAGGACAGGACCGCCTATCTCAAACCGATAACCGGCGGGGGCAGCGTACACGTGACCAAATGCGCCGGCCTCGAGGACGTGGCCAGGGGGCTGCGCGAATGGGACGAAGAAGCCCTGAGCTGCCGGCCCATCCTGCGCCAGCATTTGCGGCGCGGTGGCGACCTGTTTCTGGAAGAGGAGGCTAAAGGCGAGCTGATGTCGCTGGAAGGCTGGGTCCAGGATGGGCGCTACCGCGCCCTCGGGCTCACCTCACGTACCGTGCTGGCGCGCGACCCGAGCGTGGAGATGGGCGCCACCTTCCCATATGACCACCCGCTGCGCGCCGACATCGAGAGCAAGATCGGCGCGATCCACGCGGCCCTGGGGCTGGTGCACGGTATGACCCATGCCGAACTGATGGTGTCCAGGGAAGGCGTGGTGGAGCTCGTCGAGTTGAACGTGCGTTTCGGCGGCTCGGACATCCTGCTGATGATGAACCATGCGTTCGGCGCGGCGGTTGACGAGTTGCTGGTCGATGTCGCCTGCGGCCGCGAACCGGCGCGGGTCGATTTCATCTGCAAGGGTTATGCCTGCATGCAGCAGCTGCTGGCGCCCCCGGGTACGGCGGTATTGGAGGGTATCGACTTGGATCGCGGCCTGGTCCTCAATTCCCGCTTGCTCAAAGACGCCGGATCGGTGCTCGCGTCGACGAATTACCAGGGCGACCACGTCGCCACCTTCATGGTCTACGGCGATTCGTATGCCGAGGCGCTCGAAAACGCCCGCAAGGTGCGCAGCGGGGCGAGGGTCAACGGCACGTGGATTGGAGAGGATTGCAACAACGATGTCGTGCTCCGCTAACCTTCAACCACCGACCGCCCATCCGGACCCCTACGCACCTATAGAACATCTGCAGCCGCCGAACGTCACCTCGCTGGATATCATCCTTCGGCAGAAGCTCCTGCTCATGATGGGGGCGGGACCCGTACCGATTCCGCACAAGGTGGCGCATGCGCACTCGGTCGTGATCAATCACCTGGGCGACACGATGAACACGGTGATCGAACAGGTCAAAGCGATGGGCCGCTACGTGACCAGGTCTAGCCACGTGCTCGGCGTTGCCGGACCCGGATCGGCCGCGATGGAGATGGCGATCGCAAACCTGGTCGCGCCGGGCGACCGCGTGCTGTCCTTCTGCAACAGCTATTTCAGCCGGCGCATGGCCGAGATGGCCTCGCGCGTCGGCGGCGAAGTGGTCTGCCTCTCGGTGGTGGACGCGGTGTGCACGCTGAGCACCATGCCGTTCGAGATGGATAGCTGGAAGGTGGACGCCGTCATCACCGGTGGTCAGAAAGGTTTGTCGTCGATCCCCGGCGTATCGCTGCTCGCCTTCTCCGACGCAGCCTGGGACCGGATCGAAGCGTGCCGGCACAAGATGGCGCACTGGTGCCTCGACGCGCTGCTGGCGGACCGGTTCTGGAATCGCAAGTCCTATCACTACACGGCGCCCGTCTCGGGCATTCTCGCGCTGCATGAAGCCTTGCGCCTGGTTTGCGAGGAAACGCTGGAGCATCGGTTCGAGCGTCACCGGATCTGCTCCAGGGCGCTACAGCGCGGCATCGAGGCGATGGGGCTCGAATTGCTGGTGCCGCAACCGGCGCGCCTGAATTCCGTGGTCGGCGTCCGCATACCCGAGGGGGGGCGGCCGACGCGGTGCGCGGCCACATGTGGTGCGCGCATCGCGTCGAGACCTCGGGCGCGTTCGACCTGAACATCGTGCGCATCGGACAGGTGGGCGAGCAGAGCTGTGCGCACAACCTGTTCCGCACCCTACATGCGCTCGGTTCGAGCATGCGCCATGCCCTGCCGGCCGCGATCGCGGAACTTGAAAAAGGCCTGACGCCGCCTATTGCGTCAGCGCCCGGGAATCGACCGAATGCACCCGCGCGGCAGGCGTGAGGTGGCGCCGCTGTTGAGCACCTGGCTGGCCGCTCGCCTGCCGCGCGTCGCGCGCTGCCTGCCGGAAGCGGCGATCGACTCGTGTTTCCGTCTTGACGTCGCCACGGCGCAGGCCGGGCTCGCGCTTGACCACCTGGACTGTATCCTGGCCGGTACGCCGCTCGACGGCCTGCCCGGCATGCCGGTCAACGCCGTACGGCCCCGCCAGCTGTCCTATCTCGCAGGACGGCTGTGCGCCGAGCGCGCGCTAGCGGCCTGCGGACTGCGCCTGGACGGCGGTGTCGGACGAGGGGACGGGGGTGAGGCACTGTGGCCTGAGGGCTTCAGCGGTTCCATCTCGCACACCGGCAACCGGGCGTTCGCCGTCGTCGCCGCGCGCCAGGGACGCTACGACATCGGTATCGATGCCGAACACATCGTCGACGACCGCACCCGGCGCGACATCCAGCGCTTGTGCATGTGCGAGGATGAAGCCGGGCTGGTGGCGGCATGCCCGGACCCGAACGTGGCAGCGACCGCGCTGTTCGCGGCGAAGGAAGCCTACTACAAGGCGGTCTACCGCGTCGTGCGCAGGTTCGTCGACTTTGGGGAGGCGCTGGTAAGCGCGATCGACGTCGACGCCGGCCGCATCGACATTGGACCTGCACCCGACGCCGCCGCGGCGCACGCGCTGCCGGGTACCCGGGTCCGGCTGACGGTGCGGGACGGTATGGTACTGGCCGCGCTGGCGCCGGGCTATTCGGCCGCGCCCCAGCCGTGAGCCACGTGGGCGGGAAATGCGTACGGACACCCACGCAACTGTCATGGTTGGCAAAAATAACAGTTTGCGACGCGTTATTCCCGGCTTGATCTTGCACAAGGTTGATGCTCGTATGTAACATGCAGCAATCCGGCCATCACGGTCCGCACCTCGTCATTCTTAACCAGAGCGCTCATGCTGAAAATCTTAGGGAAAGCCACGTCGATCAATGTCCGCAAAGTGTTGTGGACTTGCGCGGAACTGGACATCGCGTTCGACCGCGAAGATTGGGGCGCCGGCTTCCAGTCCACCTCGCAGGCCAGCTTCCTCGCACTCAATCCGAACGCACAGGTGCCGGTGATTGTCGACGGCGATTTCGTGCTGTGGGAGTCGAATTCGATCTGCCGCTATCTGTGCAACAAGGCCGGCGATGGGCGTTTGCTGCCGGCCGAACCACAGGCGCAGGCGCGTGTCGAGCAATGGATGGACTGGCAAGCCACCGATCTGAACAATGCCTGGCGCTACGCCTTCATGGGACTGGTGCGCGCCAGCCCGGCGTACCGGGATCCGGACCAGATCCAGGCCAGCGTCGCCAACTGGAACCTGCACATCGGGCTCCTCGACCAGCAACTGGCGACCAGCCGCTACGTCGCCGGCGACCGGTTTTCCCTTGCCGACGTGGTGCTCGGCCTGTCCGTCAACCGTTGGATGTTGACCCCGATGGAGCGGCCGGTGTACCCGGCCGTGGCCGACTATTACGAACGGTTAAGCGTACGTCCCGGTTTTCTCGCGTTCGGCCGCAACGGAGAGCCTTGAGCAGAAAGCATGACTAGATACCATCGTTTATTTCACGCCTTGCGCGCCGTGTCGATCGCCTGCGCGATCGCGTTGGGGCCACCCGCCATGGCCCAGCAGGGCGAACTGAAGCTCGCGCTGAGCGCTGCGCCGACCTCGCTCGACCCGCACTTTTACAATATTTCGCCCAACCTGAACCTGGCCGAACATATCTTCGAATCACTGGTCAAGATGAATCCGGATGTTCAGCCGGTGCCCGGGCTGGCGAAGTCGTGGAAAATGGTCGACAAGCTGACCTGGGAATTCGAATTGCGGCCTGACGTGCGCTTTCACGATGGCAGCCTGCTGACGACGGAAGACGTGTTGTGGTCGCTGCAGCGGCCCGCCACGATCGTCGGCAGTCCCGGTAACTTCGCGGTCTATACCAAGGCTATCGTCAGCGCCCGCGCGGTCGGCACGCATACGATCCAGCTGACCACCGGGCAGCCTTATCCGCTTTTGTTGTCGGACCTTGCCGCCATCGCAATCCTGTCGAAACGCGCGACCAACGGCCTGGCGAGTGAGGATTTTTCGAACGGGAAAGGGCTAGTCGGCACCGGTCCGTACAAGTTCGAACGCTTCGTGCGCGACGATCGCGTCGAGCTGGCCCGTTTCGACGCTTATTGGGGACCGCGTCCGGCGTGGAGCAAGGTGACCTTGCGCTTTATCCCGAACAACGCGGCGCGCCTGGCCGCGCTACTGGCGGGCGACGTGCAGGCCCTGGACAACGTACCGCCAGCCGACTTGGCGCGCTTGCGCACGCAGCCGAACCTCACGCTGGCGAGCAAGGTGTCGTACCGCCTGATCTTCCTTTACCTGGACGCCGCGCGCGACCGCTCGCCATACGTGACCGACAAGGCGGGCAAGCCCCTGGCCGCCAACCCGCTCAAGGACAGGCGAGTGCGCGAGGCGATCTCACATGCGATCGACCGCCAGGCCATCAGCGATAAGATCATGGACGGGCTGGGACAGCCCACCGGTAACCTGGTGCCGTCCAAGCTGTTCGGCTATGACCCGGCGCTGCCGGTGCCGGCCTACAATCCGGCGCTGTCGAAGCGACTGTTGGCGCAGGCCGGCTACCCGGATGGATTCGGCATCACGCTGCATACTCCCAACAACCGCTACGTCAACGACGACAAGGTGGCGCAGGCGATTGCCCAGATGCTCGGCCGGGTCAGCATTGCTGCGCGCGTGGAAAGCATGCCGATGTCGGTCTACTCCGCGCGCGGCAGCAAGGGTGATTTTTCGTTCGGACTGCTCGGCTGGGGTGCCCAGACCGGCGAAGCCTCGTCGCCCTTGCGGGCATTGGCTGCCTGCCCGGATGCGGCGACCGGCTTCGGCCCCTTCAACTGGCTAAACTACTGCAACCCCCGCGTCGACGCGCTGCTCAAGCAGGCTTTGACGACGGGCGACGACCGGCAGCGCAGCACGCTGCTGCAACAGGCGACCGCACTGGTGACCCAGGATGCGGCGTTGGTACCGATCCACCTGCAAGTGGCCACGTGGGCGATGAAAAAGGGAATCCATTATGTACCGCGAACCGACGAACGTACCCATGCCCACGAATTCACCGCCGACTGAGCGGCCCCGTCGCTGAAAAACCATCTTGCTTGCCTTCCTCGTGCGCCGGCTGGTGCTGAGCGCGTTCATGATCGTCACGCTGTCGCTGATAGTATTCGTGGCGCTGTATGCGATCGGCGATCCAGTGGCATTGCTGGCGCCGCCCGACGCGACTCAGCTCGAACGGGCCCGCATTGCGGCGGAAATGGGACTCGACCAGCCGCTGCCGGCGCAATACCTGCGCTTCCTGCACAATCTGTTCAGGGGCGATCTCGGGCGTTCCTTCGTATACGGCATCCCGGCGTTGCAGTTGATACTGGAGCGCCTGCCGGCCACCCTCGAACTGGCACTGTCGGCGATGCTGTTGGCGCTGGCGATCGGGATTCCGCTGGGAATGTACGCCGGCCTACACGCCAATCGCTGGCCCGACCGCGTAATCTCGCTGGTGGCGGTGCTGGGCAACTCGCTGCCGACGTTCTGGGTCGGGCTGATGCTGATCATGGTGCTGTCGGTCTGGCTCGGATGGCTGCCGGCAAGCGGGCGGGGTGCCACGCGCGCGTTGTTCGGGGTGCCGTTCAGCTTCGTCACCCTCGATGGCCTGCGGCACCTGGCGTTGCCGGCTGCGAACCTGGCCTTGTTCAACGTGGCGCTGGTGATCCGCCTAGTGCGGGCCACGACCCGTGAGGTACTGCCGCTCGACTATATTCGCTTCGCTCGCGCCAAGGGCTTGCGTGAGCGGCGTGTCGTTGGCGTGCACGCCCTCAAGAACATCATGAACCCGGTTCTAACCGTGATCGGCCTGCAGTTCGGCTCGCTAGTGGCCTTCGCTATCGTCACGGAATCGGTGTTTTCCTGGCCGGGAATGGGAAAGCTTATCATCGATTCGATCCGCATACTCGACCGGCCCGTGGTGGTTGCCTACCTGATGTTCATTCTGGCGCTTTTCATTGTCATCAACCTGCTGATCGAGATTGCTTACTCAATACTCGATCCCCGCATTCGCATGCGCTCGACCGTCCCATGAAAATCCTGCCGCCCCTTCCCGCGCCGCATAAACTGGGCGCGCTGTCGCGCTTTGGCTGGCACGCGTTGCGGCAAGCTGGCGTGGGCATGCGCGGCGGCGCCGGCGTGCTGCTGCTGGCGTTGCTGGTCGTTGCGGCACTGGGAGCGCCATGGCTCGCCTCGCAGAATCCGTACGACTTGGCTCAGCTCGACCTCATGAACGCGCGCGTGGCGGCGGGGGCGCTCGGCGCGGATGGGCAGCGATTCATGCTGGGCACGGACGGGCAGGGACGCGACATGCTGTCGGCGATCCTGTACGGGTTGCGCATTTCCTTGTTCGTGGGGACGGCCAGTACAGCCCTGGCCCTGCTGGTCGGCTTGCCATTGGGCCTGCTGGCGGGCTACGGCAAGGGCGCATGGGGTGGCTTGGTGATGCGTATCGCCGACCTGCAGTTGTCGTTTCCGCCGATCCTGGTGGCGTTGGTGTTGCTTGCCCTAGGGGGACCGGGAGCCGGCCGCATCGTGCTGGCGCTGGCTACAGTCCAGTGGGCCTATTATGCGCGCACCATCCGCGGGGTAGCGCTTGGCGAGTGCGCCAAGGACTACATGCATGCCGCCGCCGTCCTTGGACTGCCGCACTGGCGCATCCTGTTCCGTCATCTGCTGCCGAACTGCCTACCGCCGATAATCGTGGTGGCGACGGTGCAGATGGCGTCCGCGATATCGCTCGAAGCCACATTGTCCTTCCTCGGCGTGGGCATGCCCGTCACGGAACCGTCACTCGGGCTGCTGATCGCGAATGGCTTCGAATATTTGTTGTCGGGCAGTTATTGGATATCTTATTTCCCCGGCTTGGCGCTGCTGCTGCTGATCGTCTCCATCCACCTGGTGGCCGATCACGTGCACGACCTGTTCGACCCGCGCGCGCGAGGCCAGCGTGGCAGGTGACGCGGACGTGAGCGGGAGCGTGCTGGCCGTGACCGACCTGTCGGTCCGCCTGCCGGGCCGAGCGGGCAAAGTGACGGTCGTCGACCGGGTCTCGTTCGAGGTCGGGCGCGGCCAGTGCATGGGGATCGTCGGCGAATCGGGCTCCGGCAAATCGATGACCGGCTATGCCTTGATGGGACTGGTGGGCGTGGACGGCCATGAGGTGTCCGGCGCCGCCGTGCTGGGCGGACGTGACCTGCTCGCGCTGGCGCCCGCACGCATGCGCGAGATGCGCGGCAACCGCATTGCGATGGTGTTCCAGGATCCGATGATGACGCTCAATCCGGTGTTGCGGATCGACACCCAGATGGTCGAGGCGGTCCAAGCCCACGCGCGGGTGGGACGGACGGAGTCATTGCGGATGGCTGCCGAGGCGCTTGCCCGCGTCGGTCTGCCAGATCCCGGCCGGCGCCTCAAAGAGTACCCTCATCAACTGTCTGGCGGCATGCGCCAGCGCGTCGCGATTGCGCTGGCCTTGATCAACAAGCCGGACCTGATCATCTGCGACGAGCCGACCACGGCGCTGGACGCAACCACGCAAGCCCATATCGTCGCCGAGGTGCGACGCCTGTGCCGGGAAGACGGCACCGCCCTGATCTGGGTATCGCACGACCTGGAGCTGGTGGCGGCGATCGCCGACAAGATCGGCGTCATGTATGCCGGACGCCTGGTCGAAAACGGCACGGCGGCGCAAGTGCTGGGACAGCCGCGCCATCCCTACACCGTCGCCTTGCTTGCCTGTATGCCAAGCAGGCAACGCCATGGCCTGGACCTGCTGCAGATTCGCGGCCGCATGCCGCTGGCGCACGAGATACCGTCCGGCTGCGGATTTCGTACGCGTTGCGACTACGCTTCCGAGCGGTGCAACGCGGTGCCCGGCACGAGCGCATGGCACGGCCACGCGGTGCGCTGCTTCCATCCGCTTTCCGTCCAAGAGGCCGCGTGAACCCGTGCGAAACGAGCAGTCCGCTCCTGGAACTGCGCGACATCCGGAAATCCTTCGGTGGGCGCCCGCCTGGGCGCATGGCGGCCTGGCTGGGGCGCGCGCAGGCCGTGGCGCCGCCGGCGCTGGACGGCGTGTCCTTGTCCATCCACGCCGGCGAGGCGGTCGGCTTGGTCGGCGAATCCGGCAGCGGTAAGTCCACCCTGGCGCGGGTGGCGATCGGGATGCTCCAGGCTTCGTCCGGCAGCCGCACCTGGAAAGGGCTGGCGCTCCAACCCGGGCAAATGCGGCCCTTGGGAATGCAGATGATTTTCCAGGATACCCATGCGTCGCTGAACCCCCGCATGCGCGTGCTAGACCTTATCGGCGAGGCCGCGCTGGCGCATCGCTTGGCGCTGCCGGCAAACCGCCGCGCGTTCGTCGAGCAGTACCTGGACGCGGTCGGCCTCCCGCGTGCCGCGATTTCGGCCTACCCGCATCAGTTATCGGGCGGGCAGCGCGCGCGCGTGGCGATCGCGCGGGCGCTCGCGCTCGGGCCGGACCTGCTCATCTGCGACGAGGCCGTGGCCGCGCTGGACGTGTCGGTGCAGGCACAAATCCTGAACCTGTTCCAAGGACTGCGTCGCCAACTCGGATTGGGCTATTTCTTCATCAGTCACGACGTCCGTGTCGTGCGTCATTTATGCGATCGCGTCCTGATCATGTATCGTGGCCGCGTCGTTGAGACGGGATCGGTTGCTCTGTTGATCGAGCATGGAAGGCATCCCTACACTCAGTTATTGCTCGATTCGCTGCCGGAGCGCATAGCGACGCGTTCCGGGACGGCAAACCCGGCCATAGCGGGCGTGGCGGAGGCAAGTCGGGAAGGGTGCGCCTTCGCGCCGCGCTGCCGGCATGCCCATGCGCGTTGTCTCGAACAGGTGCCGGCGCTTCGCGAGATAGCGCCCACGCATTTCTCGGCTTGCCACCTCGACCAGCCTTGATTTGCTCGATGTGGCTCGCTGGCGACGCCCGTCGCCGACGTCGGTTCTGTCGCATTGTTGAGTGATAAGCGGATTTTTCCGCATCGAGCATAGTTCCGGCTCATGTCGGACGGACCAGTCCCCCAGGCTTAGAATTGGTCGACAACCGACGTGCCGACGCCGTCGATCGCAAACTGACCCTTGCAATTATGTGCATGAGCTCGACACCAGCGAGCACACTGCAGGCTGCGAGAAATGACTTGAAGCCCAGCATTGGCATTGTTGGGGTCGCCTCAGAAAACGGAAAATAAAGCACGCTAAGCCGTTTGGCGCGGTCTGAGTGGTCTGAACTGCCGGCACCTACCTTCGCACTGCTACGCCACACGTAATCGCCTGTCAGATTGATATGTTCCCAGCCAAGCGGCGACAGGTACTGCAACAGGCCGGTATCAACGCTCTGGCCGTGTCCACGCAGCGCATTCGTGGCCCGCTCAAGGTATACGGTATTCCAGAGTACGATCGCGGCCGTCACCAGATTGAGGCCGCTCGCTCGGTAACGCTGCTGCTCGAAACCCCGATCGCGGATCTCGCCAAGGCGATTGAAAAACACGGCACGCGCCAGGGCGTTGCGCGCTTCGCCCTTGTTGAGCCCTGCGTGCACGCGGCGCCGTAGCTCGACGCTCTGCAGCCAGTCGAGGATGAACAGCGTTCTCTCGATCCGTCCCAGCTCGCGCAACGCGACGGCCAGGCCATTCTGACGCGGATAACTGCCTAGCTTCCTCAGCATCAAGGACGCCGTGACCGTCCCCTGCTTAATCGACGTGGCCAGCCTTAAAATCTCATCCCAGTGAGCGCTAACGTGCTTGGTGTTCAGCGTCCCGCCGATCATCGACTTGAGTCCGTCATAGCTGACATCGTTCCTCGGGAGGTAGAGCTTGGTATCGCCCAGGTCGCGGATGCGCGGCGCGAACCTGAACCCGAGCAGGTGCATCAACGCAAAAACGTGATTAGTAAAGCCGGCCGTGTCAGTGTAGTGTTCCTCGATCCGTAAATCGGACTCGTGGTACAGAAGGCCGTCGAGCACATAGGTCGAGTCGCGCACGCCGACGTTGACAACCTTGGTATGAAACGGCGCGTACTGGTCCGAAATGTGGGTATAGAACAGCCGCCCCGGCTCACTGCCGTATTTCGGGTTGATGTGGCCACTGCTCTCGGCCTTGTCGCCAGCCTTGAAGCGCTGGCCGTCCGAGGATGACGTGGTGCCGTCACCCCAGTGTTCCGCGAGGGGATGCCGGGACTGTGCATTGACCAGCTCGGCCAGCGCAGCGGAATAGGTGTCGTCGCGGATGTGCCAGGCCTGCAGCCACGCCAGCTTCGGGTATGTCGTGCCAGGGCACGACTCGGCCATCTTGGTCAGGCCCAGGTTGATCGCGTCGGCAAGGATCGTCGTGAGCAGCAAATTCTTGTCCTTGGCCATGTCACCGGACTTCAGATGCATGAAGTGTCGAGTGAACCCGGTCCATTCGTCCACTTCCAACAGCAGCTCTGTGATCTTGATGTGTGGGAGGATGGCCGCGGTCTGGTCGACCAGGATCTGAGCGCCGTCAGGCGCTACCGCGTCGAGCGGCGTAATCTTCAAGCCCGATTCCGTGAGTACCGCATCCGGCAAGTCATTGGCCAAGGCCATCCTGTTGACCGCGGCCAACTGTTGTTCCAGCATGCCGATCCGGTCATGCAGGTAGCGGTCGCAGTCCGTGGCCACAGACAGCGGCAGATCGCCCGCGATCTTCAACGCCGCGAACCTGTCGATCGGTACCAGGTAGTCCTCGAAATCCTTGAATTGGCGCGATCCCTGTACCCAGACGTCTCCCGAGCGCAGCGCGTTCTTCAGCTCTGACAACGCGCACAGCTCGTAGTAGCGACGATCGAGGCCTGCGTCGGTCATGACCAGCTTTTCCCACCGTCTTTTGATGAAGTCAGTCGGCGCCTCTGCCGGCAGCTTGCGGGCATTGTCGGCGTTCATGGTTCGCAGCACGTCGATTGCAGCAAGCACATCACGGGCGGCCGGCGCCGCGCGCAGCTTGAGCACATCGAGGAATGCGGGCGCGTAGCGGCGCAAGGTCGCGTAGCTCTCGCCAACCCGGTGCAGGAAATCGAAATCGCCAGGCTGGGCGAGCTTTTGCGCCTCACTGACGCTTTCGGCGAACGCATTCCAGGAGATCACCCCTTCGATGGCGGCGAACGGGTCTGCGCCCGATTGCTTGGCTTCCAGTAGGGCCTGACCGATGCGGCCGTACAGTTTCAGCTTGTCGTTGATAGCCTTGCCGGACGCCTGGAACTGCTGCTGATGCTTGTTCTTGGCCGCGTTGAACAGTTTGCCGAGGATGCGGTCGTGTAGGTCGATGATTTCATCAATCACTGTTGCCGTGCCCTCGATCGCCAATGCGGCCAGCGTGGCGTAGCGCCGCTGAGGTTCGAACTTCGCCAAGTCGGCCGGCGTCATCTGACCGCGCTCCCGGGCAATCTTGAGTAGACGGTTTTGGTGAACCAGGACATCGATCCCCTCAGGTAGACCAATCGCCTGCCAGACCTTCAGGCGCTCGATGTGTTCCAGCATGTGGCGTGAATTCGGCTTGGCCGGCGACTGGCGCAGCCAAGCCAGCCACGTTGTCTTGCCGTTGCCCCGCCGATTGAGCAAGTCGTCCAGCCGTCGGCGGTGCAGAGACGATAGAGGCTCACACAGCGTGGCGTAGATGTGCCGGCTAGCCATCGTGATCGCTTCCGCACAGATTCGCTCGATCGCACCCAGCGCGGGCAGGATCACTGATTGCTGTCGCAGATTCTCGATGAGGGTGTTGGCCAGCATGACGCCTTTGTCGGTCTGCTTGGCGATCTCGGTCAAGGTGTGCACGGACTGCCGATAGTGGCCCATCGTAAAGAGCTGGTATCCGAAAACGCTCTGCAGTTCAACAAGGTGCTCGCGCCGCGTCTGGTCGCGCTGGCCGTACTGCGTCCAGCACTCGGCCGGTACCTTCAATTGTTCGGCAACGAATTTGAGCAGAGCCGGAAACGGTGCCTGGTCGGCAGCGAGGATGACGCCAGGAAAGCGAAGATAGCAGAGTTGTACCGCGAAGCCGAGGCGATTGGCAGGGCCACGCCGCTGCCGGATAACAGACAGATCGGATTCGCTGAATTCGTAGTATCGGATCAGGTCGTCTTTGGCGGTGGGTAAGGTCAGGAGGTTGTCAAGCTCGGTGGCGGATAGGATGGAACGACGGGGCATGCGGTTATTCTGTTTTCAGGTATTGGTAAAGGGTTTCCCTACTGATACCGAGATCGCGAGCCACGGCCGCTTTTGACTCGCCGGCGGCGACTCGAGCCTGTCAGAATTTCTGTGTGAAGCGGGGTCATGAAATAATGCCGAAAGGACTGTTCCATGACCGAAGTGATGACCACCAAGAAGCCCAAGAAACAAAAAGCTGCGTACCCGTTTCCCGTCGAGCTGATCGACCAGTTGCTGGCTCAGGTTGAGAACAAGGACGCCGAGTCGATCCTTGGCGAATCCGGCCTGGCCGGGCAACTCAAGAAAATGCTGGCAGAGCGCATGCTGTCGGCCGAGCTGAGTCACCATCTGGCCAACGAAGAGCAAGGCAGCAAAAACCACCGCAACGGCAGCAGCCCGAAGAAAGTGCTGACGCCAGGCGGCGAGCTCAATCTGGACATTCCACGCGATCGCCTGTCGAGCTTCGAGCCCAAGTTGGTGGCCAAACATCAGCGCCGAATGTCCGGTTTTGATGATCATGTGATCAGCATGTACGCGCGCGGGATGAGCGTGCGCGAGATCCAGGCGCACTTGCTGGAGTTGTATGGCACCGAGGTATCGCCGGACCTGATTTCGACCATCACCGACGAGGTGCTCGAAGAGGTCGCGCAGTGGCAGCAACGGCCGCTCGAAGCGATGTATCCGATCGTGTATTTCGACGCGTTGCGCCTGAAGATCCGGGACGAAGGCACGGTCAAGAACAAGGCCGTGTACCTGGCCCTGGGCATTCGTGCCGATGGCTGCAAGGAAGTACTGGGCCTGTGGATCGAACAAACCGAAGGCGCCAAGTTCTGGCTGAAGGTTTTCAATGAACTCAAGAACCGTGGACTGGACGATATCCTGATCGCCGTCGACGGCCTGCGCGGCTTCCCGGAAGCCATTGAAGCCGTTTATCCGCAGGCGCAAATCCAGACCTGCATTGTGCACCTGATCCGCAATTCGACGACGCTTGCGGCGTGGAAGGACCGTAAGGAGTTGGCAGCAGCGCTCAAGCCGATCTACCACGCTGCCAATGCCGATCTGGCTGAAGCGGCGCTGGATGCGTTTGCAGCAGGCCCATGGGGTACGAAGTTCCCCACCGTGGCCGCCATGTGGCGTCGCCAATGGCAGCAGGTGATTCCCTTCTTCGCCTACCCGCCGGAAGTACGCACGATCATCTACACGACCAACGCCATCGAAAGCCTGCATATGCGCCTTCGGAAGATCGTCAAGAATCGCGGCCACTTCCCGAGTGACGAGGCCGCGAACAAATTGTTATTCCTGGCCTTGCGCAATATCGAGAAAGATTGGAAGATGCCGCAGCGTACCTGGAAGCAGGCTGCCAACCAGTTCGCCATCATGTTCGGCGAGCGCTTCACGAACGCAATTATCTAACTACGAATTCTGGCCCCGCACACAGAATTTCTGACAGGTCCGGACTGGATTCATCACTCTGACCGCGGCAGCCAGTATTGCGCTCATGATTACCAAGAACTGGTTAAACAATTTGGCATGCAAGCATCCATGTCTCGTCGGGGAAACTGCTATGACAACGCCCCGATGGAAAGCTTCTGGGGGAGCCTCAAAAACGAGCTGATACACCATCAGCGTTACGCCACTCGGGCCGATGCACAGGCCGCTATACAGGAATACATCGAGAGCTTCTACAACCGCCAACGGCGCCACTCGCGCCTCGGCTACATTCCGCCGGCTGCATTTGCTGAGGAATTCAGCAGGCAACAGCAGGCAGCTTGAAACAAGAGTGTCCACTATTGACAGTACACCTCAGATCTTAATAACTGCATACGAACAAACGTCGCGTATGAGCCGATTGATTAGCACAGGTTATGAAGACATACGGATTTTCCACTCTAATCAATGTTCAAAGGTTTCCCTATAGTTGTCCCATCATTCGCTATCGAACAGCACACCATGACCGTCCACGCCACTGGCACCAGCTTGCAGCACCAAACAACTCCTTCCTGTACCAGTATGCGCCCAGTAAATCGGAGTGCCATCCTCGCGATCATCATGATCAGCTACATGATGATCGTTCTTGACACGTCGGTCGTCATTGCCGGCTTGCCCAAAATTCACGCCGAGCTCGGCTTTACCGATGCGGGCCTCTCTTGGGTATCGAATGCATATACGCTGGTTTTCGGAGGTTTCCTGCTGCTGGGAGCCCGTGCTGGCGACATCCTTGGCCGACGCCGCTTGTTCATCGTTGGCTTGGCTGTATTTGTGGTGTCCTCGCTCCTGATCGGCATAGCGACCACTCCTGTCATGCTGATCGGCGCACGTGCCGTCCAAGGGTTCGGCTCCGCGATCCTCGCACCTTCCACGCTGGCACTGTTGCAAACCAACTTCCCGGCGGGTCCCGAGCGTACGCGGGCGGTCGCTTACTATGCGTCGGCTGCGGGTATTTCGGCGAGCATAGGCCTCGTGCTGGGCGGATTTCTCGCTGATTGGTTGTCCTGGCGCGTCGGATTCTTCATCAACGTGCCGATTGGTATTGGCCTCATCGTGGCCGCCCTGCGCAACATCGATGAGACCGAACTACACACTGGCGTCTTCGACCTTGCTGGCGCAGTCACGTCGACCCTGGGCATGACTGCGCTCGTATTCGGTATCGTCCATTCCGCGGCTACCGGATGGTTGGATCTGTCTACGGTGCTGCCCGTGCTGTTCGGTGTCGTTCTGCTCGCCATCTTTGTCTTGACTGAATGGCGGGCCAAACAACCGATCATGCCGCTACGCCTCTTCGCCAGCCGCGAACGATCGGGAGCATACGTCGTCCGGATGCTGTTCCTCGGCGCGAACGTCGGTTTCTTCTTCTTTTCCACCCAGTTCATGCAAGGGGTATTGGGTTACAGCCCGGCCCGAACCGGCATGGCCTTTCTGCCGGCGATGATCGTGAACTTTCTCGCCGCGCTCGCCGCTCCCCGCATGATCGCCAGGTTCGGCGGCCGCAACGTCATGCTCGGCAGCATGCTCATCGGATTCCTCGGCCTTGCATGCCTCGCCAACGTGTCGGTAGAGACACGCTATCTCACCGGCCTAGCCATACCGATGTTATTGATCGGCTTAGGACAAGGCGGCACGCTGGGTCCGCTAACCTCCTCAGGTATCGCCAACGTGGCGCCGAAGGATGCAGGGGCCGCTTCCGGCCTTGTCAACGCAGCGCACCAGCTTGGCATGTCGCTCGGATTGGGCGTGCAGATCGCGGTTTCGGTACTCGGCGCCGATACGCTGGCGGGCAAGGTACTGCTCACCCATAGGATCGGGAACGCCATGGCGTGCGCCGCCACCATGGTTGTCGTCGCGCTACTCGTCGCTGCTGCCACTGCAGGGAAAAAGACTGCCGATACGCGCACGTCGTGATGCGTCTTCGGCCCGGCTCCAGGATTGAATACCAACGACACCGATTCACATGACAGGAGAATCTCAGATGGAAAAACAGAAGGATTTGCTAGCAAGGCGCCGCGGGTTTTTGATTACATCGGGCGCCTTGGCTGCGACACCGCTTGCCGCTCACGCGGCCGGGCAAACGTCACAGGGCAAAACGGGCGCCGTCTCGCCTGGGTCGTCGGCGCCGATCGGACGTCGAAAGCTCGGCCGACTGGAAGTATCCAGTGTCGGTCTCGGGGTCCAGAACATGAGCCGCACCTATCAGACAACGGTACCCAGCCGTCCCGAAATGCTCGACATCATCCGGAACGCCTTCGACCGGGGTGTCACCTTCTACGACGCCGCAGAGGCTTATGGGCCACATGAAGTGGAACACGCCCATGACGGAATTTCCACAGATTTGGACAACGGTGCACTTCTGTTTGGTCATCGCTCAAGGGCCTCAACCCACCCTTACCAGCCTATCGGCAATGCGCGATGTGGAACTAGGTTGTAGTTCAACCGCATCGTTTCAATTTCCGTCATTCCGGCGAACTGGAAACGATACTTACGTGGGAACCTTAGATCCCGCTTGCGCAGGATTGACGCCGGTATCAACGAGGCTTGGCTGGCCTGAGGTCGACACGGGTGAATTGCAGGTTCCATGCCCGGCTGGCGCCAAGTGAGAATCCAGTGCAACCGGACTCCGGGCTGCATTGATACTTGAGACTGACGCCCCCAAACGGGAAACTGGCGCTGAATTCTTCCTTTCCCTTCGCATCGAGGAGAACCATGCCGCGCGGGTAAGTCAGCGTCAAGCCGTCCTTCCCTAACGCGACCATATACAGCACGTGCAGCTCATCGCTGTAAAACGCGCCCTCGAACTTGGCCAGCGCTTCCGCCGGGGGCACTTGACGCGTCACCCGGCGCGCGGGTGAACCGCCCCGGATTTTGTAGAGGCTCCATTGTTTGAGAGAATGGAGTCATGAAGAAGCAACCCAAGTATTCCCCCGAAGTCATCGAGCGCGCCGTGCGCATGGTCAGTGAGGCCGCCAGCGAGTACAGCTCGCAGTGGGCGGCGATCGAATCCATCGCAGCCAAGATCGGCTGTACACCTGAAACGCTGCGTCTCTGGGTGCGCCAGCAAGAGCGTGATACCGGCCAACGCCCAGGCCCTACCACCGCCGAAGAGGAGCGCATCAAGGCGTTGGAGCGAGAGGTGCGCGAGCTGCGCAAGGCGAACGAGATCCTGCGTCTGGCGAGTGCGTTTTTCGCCCAGGCGGAGCTCGGCCGCCACTTCAAGCCGTGAGGGCATTTATCGACCAGTACCGCCATGCCTACGGTGTCGAGCCGATCTGCAAGGTTATGCAGGTCGCGCCGTCGGGCTACTGGCGTTATGCAGCGCAGCAGCGCAATCCGGCGTTGCGCTGTGCACGAGTCCAGCGCGACGATGTGCTGAGCATCGATATTGAGCTGGTCTGGCAAGCAAACCTGCAGGTCTACGGTGCCGACAAAGTGTGGCGTCAACTGCGACGTGAGGGAACCGAGGTGGCCCGCTGCACAGTGGAGCGCCTGATGCGCAAGGCTGGTCTGCGTGGCGTCATGCGTGGCAAGGTTGTGCGCACGACGGTTGCCGATGCGAAGGCGCCGTGTCCGCTTGATCGGGTCGACCGCCAGTTCAAGGCGCAGCGGCCGAACCAGCTGTGGGTCAGCGATTTTACGTACGTCTCGACCTGGCAGGGCTTCGTCTATGTCGCTTTCGTGATCGACGTCTTCGCCCGGCGCATCGTCGGCTGGCGGGTCAGCAGCTCGATGCGGACCGACTTCGTGCTTGACGCCCTGGAGCAGGCGCTGTACGCCCGTCAGCCCGAACGAAACGAGCTGGTCCACCACAGCGACAGGGGCTCGCAAGGCGGATTCAACCAGTCGTCGCAACACCTTTATCGAGAGGGTGTTTATGGGACGACCAGCAGGATGGATGCACAAGTTGACAGGGCGAGGAGCAATGCGCTCACCAGGGGCGCCGTCGCATCGCCGAGAAACCGAGCGGCGATTCTGGGAGCAAATAGCGACGGGTATTACAACTGAGAAGGCTGCTGAGGCGGTTGGCGTATCGCAGGCAGTTGGGGCGCGCTGGTTTCGTCATAATGGCGGCATGCCACTTTCCATGTTGAGTCCAATATCTAAAAGATACCTGTCTTTCACAGAGCGAGAAGAGATTGGCCTTCTTTCGTGTCAAGGTATCGGAATCCGAGAGATTGCTCGCCAGATCGGCCGCAGTGCATCAACGGTCTCCCGAGAACTAAGACGTAATGCTGCTACACGCTGCGGCCGACTTGAGTATCGAGCTTCGGTTGCGCAGTGGAAGGCCGAACTCGTTGCTAGAAGACCCAAGCCTTCGAAACTGGTGACGAATCAACGGTTGCACGACTATGTTCAAGGCCGCTTGCAGGGACAGGTTCGCGACGCTGATGGCCATGACATTTCTGGGCCGGAATCGGCACCGTTCATAGGAAGAAACAAGCCACATCGCGGCGACCGTAAATGGGTCACTGGTTGGTCGCCTGAACAGATTTCCAACCGCCTGCGGACTGACTTTCCGGATGACGAATCCATGCGCATCTCTCACGAAGCCATCTACCAAGCACTCTATATCCAAGGCCGAGGAGCTCTTAAGCGCGAGCTGGTTAGTTGTCTGCGCACTGGGCGGGCATTACGCATGCCGAGGACGAGAGCACAAGCCAAAGCCTGGGCACACGTGAGCGAGGATGTAATGATCTCCAACCGGCCTGCAGAAGTCCAAGATCGTGCCGTGCCGGGACATTGGGAAGGCGACCTGATCATCGGTTTGAATCGGTCGGCCATCGGAACGCTGGTCGAGCGATCAAGCCGATTTACCATGCTTGTCCATCTGCCTCGCGAGGAAGGCTACGGTTTGATACCCAAGACAAAGAATGGCCCTGCGCTAGCTGGCTACGGAGCTGTCACAATGGCCAACGCGCTCAGTAATACCGTCGCTGACATGCCGGCCCTTTTGTGGCAGTCATTGACTTGGGATCGTGGAAAAGAACTGTCTGATCACGCGCGATTCACGGTCGAGTCTGGGGTAAAGGTCTTCTTTGCCGATCCGCACAGTCCATGGCAACGCGGCACAAACGAAAATACGAACGGCCTCTTGCGGCAGTACTTCCCAAAAGGTACTGATTTATCTCGGTGGAGCGCCCGCGAACTCCACGCCATTGCCAATACACTCAATTCTAGGCCCCGTAAAACACTTGGTTGGAAGACGCCGGCCGAAGCACTGGACGAGTACCTAAAATCTGTACAACAATATAGTGTTGCGACGACCGGTTGAATCCGCCCAATATGCGTCGATAAAGTACAGCGAACGCCTGGCAGAAGCCGGCATCGAGCCATCTGTGGGAAGCAAGGGCGACAGTTACGACAACGCCCTGGCCGAGACCATCAACGGGCTCTACAAGGCCGAGCTGATCCACCGTCGCGCCCCCTGGAAAACGCGTGAAGCCGTCGAACTGGCCACGCTGGAATGGGTATCCTGGTTTAACCACCACCGGCTGCTCGAACCACTCGGCTATATACCGCCAGCAGAAGCTGAGGCAAACTATTACAAGCAACTGAGCAGTCAAGCCGTCCCGGCCTGACTCACACTAACCGGCCTCCACGAAAGCCGGGGCGGTTCACGGGCATATCAACTCCGCCCTGGTGGAGGACGCCACCGGCGACGACGCCATCCTTCCCCGGCGCATCGAAGGTGAACTGGGCATTAATTGCCTTCGCAAAGAAGCTGCGCTCACCATAAGCGAAGACGCGTATCCGGGCCTGGCCCGTGCCTTGTGCCCACAGATATCCATTTTCCTTGGTGAAATGGACGCCTTCGACGCCCGACTGCGGCGGCAGCGCGTAATACCCGACTAGCGCATCCAGGCCTGCCGGGTCGAATGCGACTTCCCTGAACCTTCTTTCTGGCGACATCGGTGCGGCAGGCGCTGCAGGTGCTACGTGGTCCAGGTAGATGTCGGCAATTTTGCGCACCAGTTCGTCTTTGTCGAGATCCGACGAATTAGCAAGCACGACGACAGAGAAATGCTGGTCGGGAAAACGCGTCAGCTGAGTGTGAAAGCCCCTGATATCACCGCCATGCTTGACGATGCGCCGGCCCCGATAGGCATCGATTACCAGAGCCGACGCGTAGTTGTTAGACTGGCCGTTGCCGAGCTTGCCCGGCACTTGCATTTGCGCGAGTAGGTCGATGCCGCCGACCCGGCCGTCATAGAAATTCCGGTCCCACAGGGCCAGATCGCCCGCTGTTGTGACGACGCCGCCTGCGCCATCGGCCGCCTCGCAGACCGCCGCGTTGTCGTAGCCGCCAGCCCCGGACGGCAGATAGGAAAGCACACGCTGCGGCACGAGCGTACCGCAGCCATTCTGGAATTGCGTGTGCTTCATCCCGAGTGGATCGAAGATGCGCACGCGTGCGAACTCGGCCAGCGGCATGCCGGACACGCGCTGGATGATCTGCCCCAGCAGTAGATAGCCCGTGTTGGAATAGGCATATTCGTGGCCAGGCGCGAAGTTCAGTGCGCGCTGACGTTTCACCAGAGCGAGTACGTCTTCCTGCGTAATGACCGCGTCCGTGCCCGCTCCCTTTAAAAACATCAGCTCGAAGTAGTCACGCAAGCCGCTCGTATGGTGCAGCAATTGGCGGATCGTGATGGCTTTCCCAAAATCCGGCACTTCCGGCACGTACTTCCGGATGTCATCGTCCAACGCCAGTTTACCGTCTTGCGCCAGCAGGTAGATCGACAACGCGGTGAACTGCTTGGAGTTCGAACCGATGGCGAAGCTTGCGCTTGGCGTCATCGGTACATTGTGCTCCAGATCGGCGTACCCGTAGCCCTTGCTCAACACAACTTTTCCGGCACGGATCACTTCGACCACCGCACCTGGCATGCCTGGCCGATCCCAGGCGGCGAAGAGTGAGTCAACCATTAGGTCTGGCGCTTGGCTAAGTTGGGCGTTCGTCGCACGGGCTGCACTAACCATGGTTGAAGACGCCAAGACGGTGAACATGGTCGCAAGCAGGGTGATACGTCTCATCGCGAAGTCCTTTCGTTAGCTCAATGGTCGCAGTATGGCATAGTTTTTGAACAAATATTTCCAAAACAGGTAATTTATTTTGCTACTTAATCGCAAATTAAATGCCGTTAGATCGCAGCATAGATATTGACATACTGGTAACAAGCAGCGCCAAGGCTGGAAGCTTTGTCCGGTAATCGGTCCATGCTCCTGAAGCCACTTCTTCCATGGTCTGGCAAAGCCACCAGAAGTCGAACTAATGCATGTCACTAGTAGAGGGAGCGAAAGGATGAGCGAATCGGCCGGACGGCGAAGGGCGAATCCAACGACCTCGGCGTCCGCCTATATGATTCTGCAGATGGGCATGTCGCTCGTTGTAAGACGTGATGGACCAATTATGTCCGCTGCTGGCCGAGGCTGTGCAAAAAACGCAAACCGGGAGGCGCAGCGCCGGACCCGACCTCTTAAAACGGCCGCTCCTGCGTTTTCCCGACGTCGGAACAGTAAATAGGCCCGTGAAAATGCGCGAATCTCGCGTTTTTGCACAGCCACGGCCGATTGCGATCCTTCGACCACGCAGTACACCTCGGCAAGACTGCAGACTCCGGCGTTTAGTCAGCCGGGCCTCCGTCAAGTGACGATCATATAGTTAATTCGACTGAGTACGAAAACAACGGTTACATACATGGTCGTTTTTTGGTGTACGAAAAATAGATGATGAGGGTATCGGACATGCCGTACAATTAGTACTCCTATTTCGTACGGTTTTCGTGTATGTCCCGCACTTTCATTTATGCAAGAGTCAGCACCGTTGACCAGAACACAGATAACCAGATTCGGGAGATCGAGTCGGCTGGCTTTGCCGTAAATAAACGGCGAATCGTATGCGAGAGCATCAGTGGAAGCGTTGCCGCCGCTGAGCGTCCGCAGTTCGCTCGTTTGCTTGACCGCTTGGAGCCTGGAGATGTGCTGATTGTTACGAAGCTAGACCGGTTGGGCCGTAACGCCATGGATGTGCGTGCCACGGTAGAGCAACTGGCCGCAGATTCTGTTCGTGTGCATTGCTTAGCGCTCGGCGGTGTAGATCTGACAAGCGCAGCGGGCAAGATGACTATGAGCGTGCTTAGCGCGGTTGCAGAATTCGAACGCGACCTGTTGATCGAGCGCACCCAGGCCGGTATCGCACGCGCACGTGCCGAAGGAAAAGTTTTGGGTCGTCCGTCAGCGCTGACTAAGGCGCAGCAAGTTGATGCAATCGGCCGCCTGGCAGCGGGGGACTCCGTTGCAAAGGTCGCTCGTGATTTTGGTACCACTCGCCAGTCCATCATGCGGGTGCGGGCCAAACATGTTTCAGTCGGTGCAAGTGACTCCTGACATTCGGGCAGTCGCCTTGTAAAAACGACTGCGGCCATTTGATTGCGCAAACGAACGTTTGCGCAATCGTCTATCGTCCAGGAGCCCGTATGCCCCGCCGTTCCATTCTGTCCGCCGCTGAGCGCGACAACCTGATGGCCTTGCCCGAAGGGGAAGACGATCTGATTCGGCACTACAGCTTTACCGAGTCCGATTTATCCCTGATCCGGCAGCGTCGCGGCGACGCCAACCGTCTTGGCTTCGCTGTTCAGCTTTGCCTGCTGCGTTACCCGGGACACGCCATGGCCAGCGAGATGCCGGTGCCGAACGCGGTAATCGACTGGATTGCTCGGCAGATACGCAGCGACGCCACCGTATGGTCGAAGTATGGCGCGCGCGATGAAACGCGACGTGAGCACCTTCAGGAACTCCGCGTCTACCTCGGTTTGTCCGCATTTGGCCTGCCAGACTTCCGCACGCTGGTCCATAGCCTAGGTGACCTCGCCATGCAGACCGACAAAGGGCTGGTACTCGCGGCGCAAGCTTTGGACATATTACGGCAGCGCCGCATTATTCTGCCAGCGATGTTGGTCATCGAACGGGCCTGCGCGGAAGCGGTGACGCGCGCCAACCGGCGCATCTACCGGCAACTGCTTGAACCGCTGCAGTCGCACCATCTGCGCGGATTGGACAACCTGCTCAACGTCGCACCGGATACCAATGTCACCTGGCTGGTATGGCTGCGCCAGTCGCCGTTGAGACCGAATTCCCGCTATGTGCGGGAGCACATTGAACGCCTCAAGATATTCCAGTCGCTCGCTTTGCCGGACGGGATCGGCCTCCAGATCCACCAGAACCGACTCCTGAAGATGGTGCGGGAAGGCGCCCAGATGACGCCGCGTGATCTGGGTGATTTCGAGGACGAGCGACGTTACGCGACCCTGGTTGCCCTTGTGATCGAGGGCATGGCCACCGTTATCGATGAGCTGATCGATTTGCACGACCGGATCATGGTCAAACTTTTCAGCGCCGCTAAAAACAAGCATCAGCAGGAGGTCCAAAAACAGGGCAAGGCGTTTAATGACAAGGTATGAGGTAGCCTGAGATTTTCGGACACTCTTGTTTGGTAGAGTTGCACCGACAGGAGCCTTTATGAAGAAATTGAAGAAGACGTACTCCACCGCGCTGCGCGAAGAAGCTGTGAAGCTGGTTTTGACGCAGGGCCTTTCGATCGAACAGGCAGCTGCCAGCGTGAGCATTCCCAAGGGGACGCTTGCTAATTGGGTAGCAGCGGCCCGCCGTGGTCCATCAGAAGTGACGCCGCCCGGCAGCCGTACCGTGGCCGAACTGGAAGCTGAAAATGCGAGGCTGCGCAAGGAGCTGGCCGCGACGAAAATGGAGCGAGATATCGTAAAAAAAGCGGCAGCGTACTTTGCGCAGGAGTCGCTGCCAGGTACGCGTGGATAAAGACGGTGCGACTCGAATTTCCCGTAACGATGCTGTGCAAGGTCTTGGGCGTATCGCGCAGTGGTTTCTATGATTGGCTGGACGCCAAGCCATCGGCACGAGCGCAAGAAGACGGTCGACTGAAAGTGTTGATCACGGCTGCGCACCGGCAAAGCCGCGAGACCTATGGCACGCGGCGCGTCAAGCAAGAACTGGCCGCGCAGGGCCACGACGTCGGACGTGATCGTATTGGACGACTGCGCAGGGAGCTCGAATTGTGCTGCAAGCAGCGGCGTAAATTCGTGGCGACGACCAACTCCAGGCACGATCTTCCGGTGGCCGAGAATCTGCTGGAACAGCGGTTCACGCCAACGCGGCCGGGCGAACTCTGGGTCACGGATATCACCTACATTCCAACCGCTGAAGGCTGGCTGTATCTGGCTGGCCTGAAGGATGTCTTCACCTGTGAGATTGTCGGCTACGCGATGAGCGAGCGCATGACGCAGGATCTGACGGCGCAAGCGCTGTGGAGGGCTGTTGCCAACAAACGCCCAGTGCCGGGTCTGATCCACCATTCGGACCGGGGCAGCCAAGGCGGATTCAACCAGTCGTCGCAACACCTTTATCGAGAGGGTGTTTATGGGACGACCAGCAGGATGGATGCACAAGTTGACAGGGCGAGGAGCAATGCGCTCACCAGGGGCGCCGTCGCATCGCCGAGAAACCGAGCGGCGATTCTGGGAGCAAATAGCGACGGGTATTACAACTGAGAAGGCTGCTGAGGCGGTTGGCGTATCGCAGGCAGTTGGGGCGCGCTGGTTTCGTCATAATGGCGGCATGCCACTTTCCATGTTG
Organism: Massilia forsythiae; assembly: GCF_012849555.1. Classification (NCBI taxonomy): domain Bacteria; kingdom Pseudomonadati; phylum Pseudomonadota; class Betaproteobacteria; order Burkholderiales; family Oxalobacteraceae; genus Massilia; species Massilia forsythiae. The sequence goes on along the minus strand of NZ_CP051686.1, from coordinate 18,682 downwards.
AGTCCAATATCTAAAAGATACCTGTCTTTCACAGAGCGAGAAGAGATTGGCCTTCTTTCGTGTCAAGGTATCGGAATCCGAGAGATTGCTCGCCAGATCGGCCGCAGTGCATCAACGGTCTCCCGAGAACTAAGACGTAATGCTGCTACACGCTGCGGCCGACTTGAGTATCGAGCTTCGGTTGCGCAGTGGAAGGCCGAACTCGTTGCTAGAAGACCCAAGCCTTCGAAACTGGTGACGAATCAACGGTTGCACGACTATGTTCAAGGCCGCTTGCAGGGACAGGTTCGCGACGCTGATGGCCATGACATTTCTGGGCCGGAATCGGCACCGTTCATAGGAAGAAACAAGCCACATCGCGGCGACCGTAAATGGGTCACTGGTTGGTCGCCTGAACAGATTTCCAACCGCCTGCGGACTGACTTTCCGGATGACGAATCCATGCGCATCTCTCACGAAGCCATCTACCAAGCACTCTATATCCAAGGCCGAGGAGCTCTTAAGCGCGAGCTGGTTAGTTGTCTGCGCACTGGGCGGGCATTACGCATGCCGAGGACGAGAGCACAAGCCAAAGCCTGGGCACACGTGAGCGAGGATGTAATGATCTCCAACCGGCCTGCAGAAGTCCAAGATCGTGCCGTGCCGGGACATTGGGAAGGCGACCTGATCATCGGTTTGAATCGGTCGGCCATCGGAACGCTGGTCGAGCGATCAAGCCGATTTACCATGCTTGTCCATCTGCCTCGCGAGGAAGGCTACGGTTTGATACCCAAGACAAAGAATGGCCCTGCGCTAGCTGGCTACGGAGCTGTCACAATGGCCAACGCGCTCAGTAATACCGTCGCTGACATGCCGGCCCTTTTGTGGCAGTCATTGACTTGGGATCGTGGAAAAGAACTGTCTGATCACGCGCGATTCACGGTCGAGTCTGGGGTAAAGGTCTTCTTTGCCGATCCGCACAGTCCATGGCAACGCGGCACAAACGAAAATACGAACGGCCTCTTGCGGCAGTACTTCCCAAAAGGTACTGATTTATCTCGGTGGAGCGCCCGCGAACTCCACGCCATTGCCAATACACTCAATTCTAGGCCCCGTAAAACACTTGGTTGGAAGACGCCGGCCGAAGCACTGGACGAGTACCTAAAATCTGTACAACAATATAGTGTTGCGACGACCGGTTGAATCCGCCTTGGCTGCCCCGGTCCGAATGGTGGATCAGACCGGCTTTGTTGCATAAATTGGCCTAGTTCGTAATTCCCCAAACCCCAAGCGGAATTACGGCATAGCCACCGGCATAGTAGTAGGCGTGCCCAACCGGGTGAACCGATTGAGGATAGCGGCACGGACCTGGAGCTCGGCGACTTGACGGTCGAAGTCACGCGCCATGACACGTTCACCGAGCAGCTTGAAGCAACGCATCTTGGTCTCCACAAGGCTGCGCCGATGATAGCCGCTCCACTTTTTCCAGATTTTCCTGCCAAGCCGGCGCGTGGCTGTCAGGATAGCATTGCGGGCTTTGGCACCAGGGCACTGATCCTTCCATGGCTTGGCGTTTTTGCGAGTAGGGATAATCGCCTGCGCACCGCGTTGCGCAATCGCCTCGTGACAGCCTTTGGTGTCGTAGGCACCATCGCCGCTGACGCTCGCTATGGTTTCGCCGGCGGGAATCTGGCCGAGCAGGCACGGTAGTATCGGTGCATCGCCTGTGGCATTGTCAGTCACTTCGATGGCCCGGATTTCCAGCGTCGCCGCGTCAATTCCAAGGTGCACCTTGCGCCACTGACGACGGTAGTCGGCCCCATGTTTTTTGGTCTTCCATTCGCCTTCGCCCAGCATCTTGATGCCCGTACTGTCGACCAGCAGGTGCAATCTCGTTGTCGTCGGCTGCGCCTCGATCATCACCGAAAGATGCTTTTGGCGCCGGCTGACGGTGCTGAAGTCGGGCACCTGCCAGTCCACGCCGGCGAGCTTGAGCAGACTTTGCGCCATGCCCATCGCCTGACGAAGAGGCAGATTGAACAACCCCTTGATCGTCAGGCAGAACTGAATCGACGCGTCACTATATGTCGGGCTGCGCCCCCGCTTGCCGGTGGCATCTCCGTTCCAACGCATGTCTTTGTCGAGCCAGATCAGCAGGGAGCCGCGCGCCTTCAGCGCTGTGTTGTAGTCCTTCCAGTTGGTCGTTCGGTACTTTGGTTTTGCTGGGGCGCTCATGCCATCAGTTTACCCTGCGCCCACGCTCGACCGCTGTATGGACCGATTTGTGCAACAAAGCCCAGCACGATCGTAGTATCAAAACTTTGAGCTCGTCAACAGTATCATGGACATTTATCATATCTTTTCAAAGTTAATAGCGCTGCAGATCAGTGGCTAATGTCGCCGCGCATAGGGCCAAATACTATTGCCAGTTGTAGTACTTGACCATGATGCTGCTGAGCGTATAGCTCACACTTTGGTTCTTCCTTATGCTCAATAATGGCAATGTAACCAGGCTTATTCCTTCAATGAACTCATGATTGAATGGAGATCGCCAATCAGTTGGCGTGCTTAATCAGGCTTAACGCATGATTTGAATTTATTTTTACTGTATCTTTTAGCAGACTCCATAGTAGAATATTCTACCTAGTCTAGGCACAACTAAAGGAGTATATAGATGGCGAACATCGACTTGTCAAGTTACAGCCTGAGCGAGCTCAAAGGGCTCCAGCATGACATCGAAAAGGCGATAAAAGATCGTCAAGACCAAGGAGTGCAAAAGGCGCGTGAGCAAGTCCTTGCAATTGCCAAGGAAGCTGGCGTCTCTCTAGAAATTCTGTTTGGTAATCCAGCAAAGAAGTCAAAAAAAGAAGGTAATCAAAAGGTACAGCCTCAGTACGAAAATCCGGAAGATCCATCGCAGACCTGGACAGGCCGCGGCCGCCAGCCGCGGTGGATGGCTGATGGCTTGGCAAGTGGAAAACAACTCGATGATTTCCGAATCAAATAAGCTGAAATAATTTGGGAGCCAGGGTTAGCGTATGGATCCCGGCTTTCATTAAGATTAACATTTTTGTACTACAAGTACTATTTATTCAGAATACCGCAAGTTTGTAACGTTATTATTTATAATTGGTTACAGAAGACAAATCCGCCCCTCGAAGAGGGTACGACGAGTTGATTTGGGCGAAGTCCCATTTTGTAGCTAGGCCAAAGTACAGTACCGTCTGCCAGCAATACAGTCATTCTTGCAACTCGTTTTGTATAATTTACAAGTGACTTCAACATAGGATCTCAAGGGTTTGATTAGCGGAGCGCAGTAAAATCAGGTCAGCACAGATGACTTAGTTTCCTTAAATCAATTATTCTCGTCAAGAAATACTTGGCGTTCCTTGTAGTCTGTTGGATTTTACATTACGCGCCTGTCTGACAAGATAGACAATTAGTCGTGCCTATGCAGCTCAGTCTTAGCCAGATCATGGCAACCGCTACGCCGCACAGAGCATAGTCATCCTCTAGGAAGGGGCGCACGGGTGTTGAAGGGTTGCCGTGCAGTTCATGTGAGCTATGTGCGCGACCCTTGAATTACGTGCTGGCGATGGCGCCCAGCACCTCAATATATCCACCCAATCGTTATCCTGTAACATTCATCACAGGCCCGCGCGCCATTACTTTTAGTCTATATATTGCCTGATAATCCTAATTATCAATAAAGGCTTTATGCTAATCTTGGCGTGAAACAGCGTTTGTCCGACCAATCCACCCAAATTCGCCTCCCAATGCCGACCCGCGCCATATCAGCACGCTTCAGCCCACTGCACGTTGCCAACCCATGACCCAGCACACCGATATCCTCCTGGCCCCTGCCGCCTATAACCGCAGCGACTACACCGCCCTGCGCGCCCACTGCCTCAAAATCCCTATCGCCAAAATCGCCGACCTCTACTACAGCGAAGACAGCCCGCAAGTCGAGATGGGCCTCGAGCGCTTTTTACTTGCCATGCGCGCCGACCTCATCGAGCGCTGCATCGTCAACAACCCAGCAACAGCCGAAATCCTGCAGGGCGCGCGCCGCGGCGGATCGATCACTACCAAAGCGCTGGAGATACTGATCAAGGCCGCTGATGCACCCGTGCCGATTCCGCAGCCGAATCAGCCTATATCGCAGTGGTTCCGACCCCTGACCGCCAAAGCCCTCAAGTCAGAACACATCCATACCCTAGCCGACCTCACCCGCATCATGACCAACCGCGGCCCCAGTTGGTACCGCGGCCTGCGCCGCATCGGTGCCAAACGCGCCCAAGTCATGCACACCTGGGTACAACAACACGAAAAGACCCTTGGTACCACCTACGCTAGTGATCTGGTCGCCATCCCGGGGCTACCAAAGGTGGTTGTGCCCCCGAGCATGGACGGCCCGATGGCGCCGATCGATCGCTTGGCGGCGCCCTCCTGGCTCGATGGATCCGAGGGCATCAACCGCGATACCCGTTTTAATTACATCGGCGCCGCCAACGACCTCGAAGCCATCAACAATTATTTATACCGCTTCCGCGACCGCCCCCACACCCTGCGTGCCTACACCAAGGAGCTCGAGCGGTTCTTGTTCTGGTGCATCCTTGAACTGGGCAAGCCGCTATCGTCTGTGCTTGTACCGGACTGTGAGCAGTACAAGGATTTTTTGAAGACGCCGAGCGTGCGCTTCGTGGGCGTCAAGGCGCCACGGAACTCGGCAAGGTGGCGGCCGTTTTCAACCAACACCCTGTCGCCAGCATCACAAAAGCAAGCTGTCCTCGTGATCAAGATCGCCTTCGAATACCTGGTTGGGGTGCGCTACCTGGCCGGTGACCCTTGGTCGGCCGTGGATTTTCCCAAGGTACCGACCGCGGTCAATCCGATCCAGGTCGAAAAGGCACTTTCTCAGCCTCTCTGGGACGACGTCATTGAGCGCTTGAACGTACGTAGCAACGACCCGTCTAACATCCAGGACCGGATTGCGCTGGCCATGATGCTGCTGTTGGGTGATTCGGGAGTACGCCGGGCCGAAGCGGCGGGTGCACAGCGCAGCGCCCTGCGACGTAGTAATTGGAGTGCTGACGTCTACGAGCTGACGGTCCTCGGCAAACGTGATGCCTATCGCGTCGTTCCGGTAAGCAGCCGCACCGTCGACGCCCTGCGCAAGCACTGGCAAGACCGACAACGGGATTTCGATGCGGAAGGCGCGGCGGGATACTTGATTGCGCCAGTCGTTGTGCCGGCACACGATGCGGCCCAGGAACGACATGCCAACCACAAGGACGCTGGGTACACGACGGACGGCCTATATAAACTGTTTCAGAGCGCGATCAAGCGTTTGCGCCTCGACCATACTGTAGAGAGAGGGTTCAGTCTCGAGGATCTGGCTGCCCTATCAAAAGCGTCACCCCATGCTCTACGGCACACATTCGGAACTCTGGCCGTGGCCGATGGCATGCCTCTCGATGTCGCCCAGTCCGTACTTGGCCACAAGGACAGTGCCACCACCGCCATCTACGTACAGGCCAAGACCAGGCGTGTGGTTGAGGAAGGCGCCAAGTATTTTGCGAAAAAGCAGTCTAGGTAGCATGCCGTTCTGCAAATAAAAGCATCCCGGTTATGCAGTGCAAGTAGAAGCTAGCTTGACGCGACACTTTGCCTATTTCATTGGCATACCAGCGAGAGCAGCCTGGAGAGCCGTTTCCAGCTTATGTAACGACACGTTTTCCACAGAAAATGTGGATAGAATCCGAAAACGAAGATGCGTTGCGAAAACCACTTTACTTGGCCACCCTTGAGTAAACCAACCGAACCGAAGGCTTTGGTAGAAAATTTGTCGGATTTTTGAACTAGTTTTAGACCTGCGGATTTCGCGCGCTAATAAAGTTCGCCACAACCATCACGGTCTAAGGGCGCCGGAGCGACTTGTCCAGGTAGCAACAAGATCGTGCAATGTGCCATGGCTTTATGGCACAAATCAGCGCAGTTCGTAATTCCCCAAATCACAGGCAATTACGGTATGTGTATGACCACCGGCACTGTCGTAGGCGTACGTAATCGGATGAACCGATTGAGGATTAGCAGCATAGATCTGCAGCTCGGCGATTTGACGGTCGAATTTTGTTGCCGTCGGTGACAATCCGATGATTTTCAGGCAGGTACTTCGGCTAGGATACAGATCCAATCATCATCTCGAAGTCGATTACATGCCAGTGCGTCTGCGTAATGCCCTGTTCGCCGCGATCTTCGCGTCTTCCCTCCCCGTCCACGCCGCCCTCGATTTGCAAGCACCGGTGCCGATCGGTTCGCAAGTCAAGGTGGGCAAACTGGCGAACGGTCTGACTTACTATATCCAGCGCAACGGCAAGCCCGCACACCGCGTCGAACTGCGGTTGGTGGTCAAGGCGGGGTCGGTACTCGAAGACGACGACCAGCAGGGCCTGGCGCACATGGTCGAACACCTGGCATTCAATGGCTCCACGCATTTCAAGAAGCAGGAACTGGTCTCTTACCTGCAATCTATCGGCGTCAAATTCGGCGCTGACCTGAACGCATTCACGAGTTTCGACGAAACGGTTTACATGCTGCCTGTGCCCACCGACAGTAAGGAAAATATCGACACTGCATTCACCGTGCTGGAGGACTGGGCCCATGGCGTCACGTTGAAGGACGAGGACATCGACAAGGAGCGCCCCATCGTCCTCGAGGAAGCGCGGGTGCACAAGAATGCACAGGAGCGCGCGTTCAAGGCGCTGCTGCCGCAGCAGTTCAACGGTTCGCGCTATGCCCGGCGCCTGCCAATCGGGCAGGAAGAGACGATCCGCCACGCCAGGCCGGAGGCACTACGGCGTTTCTACCGCGACTGGTACCGTCCCAACCTGATGGCCTTGGTAGTGGTTGGCGACATCGATCCGGCCGAGGCCGAATCGCTCATCAAAGCGCATTTCTCAAGCCTGACCAATCCAGCGCAAGAACGGCCGCGCACCTATGCGGCCATCGCGGCGCGGACAACCGACGACGCCTTCGTCTTCGCCGACAATGACATTCCCGCCAACTCCCTGAACCTGTACTATCCGGTGCGCAGCGAAGCAGATCCTGGAACTTATGGCAGCTTTCGCACCAAAACGGTCGACAAGCTGTTTTCGGTCCTGTTGAATATGCGCCTCGTCCAGCGCACGCAACAGGAGAACCCGCCGTTTATCGGCGCATGGGGTGGCGAAATGCAGCTTATGGGACGCAATAAGCAATTTTTGCTCGGCGCCCAACTCGGCGCAGGCGGCGCCAAGCCGGCGCTGGCAGCGCTTCAGGAAGAACAGCAGCGCATACGCCAATCCGGTTTCACAACAGCGGAACTTGAGCGCTCGCGCAAGGTGGTGTTGAAGACTTACGAGCAGGCCTACAACCAACGAGGCACAACTGATTCCGCGCAGTATGCTACGGAGTACTTGCAGCACTTCCTGATCGGCGGGACAATTCCGGGCATCGAGGCCGAATACCGCTTGGTGCAGGACATCCTGCCGACGATCGGCGTGGCCGACGTCAATGCCGCCGCTGCCAAGGCCTTTCCGGCGGATGCCGCCAAGCTGATCGCCTTCGTCGGCGAAACCCGGTCCGCTCCCGCGCCAACTGTGCCGCAGTTGCTGGCCGAGGCCGCCTCGGCCGCTACCGGCAAAGCAACTTTTGCGAACCGCGATGAACAGGTCCTGGGGTCACGGCTAATGGACCGTCCGGCTAAGCCAGGCGTGATCGTTGCAGAAACACGCGACCAGCGACTCGGACTGACACGTCTAACGCTGTCGAACGGCGTCAAGGTCATCCTGAAGCCATCCAATTTCCGTAAGGACCAAGTGCTACTCGGCGCCCAACGTTACGGCGGACGCACGCTGTTCGACGCCTCGGATGTCCTGGGCGCGAAATTCGCCGGCGCCGCGGTACGGTCGATGGGCATAAAGAATTACAGACCGTTCGACCTGCAAAAAATCCTGGCGGGCCGTAACGCCGATGTGTTCGCAGGAATCAACCGCTATACGGACGACATCGCGGGTGGTTCTGGCAGCGATCCGGACGACCTGGAGACAATGTTCCAGATGGTCTCGTTGCGCTTTGCCGGCGCCCGCCGTGACGAAACGATGTACAAGAACTTCATCGACAATGTCACGGAGGCGACCCGTGCCGCAGCGGCTACGCCCGAAGGGCGCTTCGAGGATGCCATCACCGACGCGCTCTATGCCGGTCATGCGTATGAGGAACGTACACCGACATCCCGGGAAATCGCCCGCATCAGCCTGGACCGGACGTTGGCCATGGATGGCCAGCGCTTCGCCAGCGCCAAGGGCTTGACCTTCGTCATCGTTGGGGACTTCGAGATTGATGCAATCAAGCCGCTGGTCGGCGCCTACCTGGGTACCTTGCCCGTCACCGACGTAGCGACGGACTACCGCGATGTCGGCCTGCGTCCCTCCAGAGGCGTCGTACGGAAAACGCTGGCGGCCGGCAAGGACCCCAAGAGCGTGGTGGCCCTTACTTTCAGCGGTCCGGCTGACTGGTCACCGGCCGAAGCGCTGCGCATGGACGCCTTGAAGGAAGTCTTGAACTTGCGCGTCAATAGCGTCTTGCGAGAGAAACTCGGATTGATTTACGGCGGCCAGTTCAATGCCTCGCTACAGCGCATTCCTTACCAGCACTACGAGATCGCCACTAGGTTGACAACTGGTCCCGACAACATCGAACAGTTGACCACCGCACTGTTCGCAGAGATCGACAAGCTCAGGGCCGATGGCTCTTCCCAGGCAGAACTTGACAAGGTCAAGGCGAACTGGCGCCAGGGCTACCGTCAATGGCAGCAAGAAAACACCTACTGGCTGCAGAACTTGCAGGCATCGCTGCTGGACGGCACCGACCCGGCGCGCCTACTGACCATCCTGGACGAGGTCGACAAACTGACGGTGGCCGATGTGCGGCGTACGGCGCAGCGCTTCCTGGACAAAGAGAATTACGTCGAAGTCGTGCTAACGCCCGAAGCGGCGCCGCACACATCCGCCACCGGCCAGCCATGACAGAAATGCCCAGGTGATTGCCTCAGTGATTCATCGCCGATACACGAAGCCGCTATGGATATCCATCGGCTTCAATCCGAATCCCTCTCGCACGATCAGGAGCGACGGCAGATCGTCGCGGCCAATGCACGCGCCATGATGCCCAGCTCTTCGCCCTTGCGCAGCAGCACGCTGCAGCTTTCAAAGACGTTGGCGCAGTCGATGGCCTCGATCAATACCTGTACCACGTCCACCTTCTGCAGGTCGCTGCCTGCTTTGCGTAAGTGTCAAGACCCGCCTGGTTATACACGCGTTTCCTGAACAATTCGGGGCGTTTTTCGTGCCAGTCTTTGAGTGCTTGAACAGGTGTTTTATGGTCGAGGGCTCGCTGCGGAATGCAGTGGTTGTAAATCTTGACGTAATTACGCAGCGTCGATTCCAGTTCGGCGGCTGAGCCGAAACGTGTTTGATTGACGATGTCGCTGATACGGCCGTTGAAGCGCTCGACCATGCCATTGGTCTGCGGGTGACAAGGCGGAATAAGGCGGTGCTCGATGCCAAGCTGTTTGCACAGCCGGTCGAACGCGTGCGTGCCGCTGGGTTCCTTTTTCTTGCTGCCAGCGGTGAAGCGATCCGTGAACTGGCTGCCGTTGTCGGTCAGCAGCTTGATGATCTTGACGGGACAGGCCTGCTGCACCTTCGCCAGGAAATCGACGCTGCTGCTGTCGGTTTGGTCGGCGTACAGGCCGATGTAGACCCAGCGCGTGGCACGGTCGATGGCGACGAACAGGTAACGCCGTGACGTTTCGTCGGGCATTTGAGGCAGATACTTGATATCGATGTGTACGAAGCCTGGCTCGTAATCCTTGAAGGTCTTTTTCGTGACCGGCGCAGCGTTTTCCTGCTCGACCAGGTCGCGCAGGTCCGAGACCCCATAACGACGCAGGCAGCGTCCCAAACCAGCGCGGGAAACGGCAGGATTAACGAATTCACGCGTGATCGCCAGTAGGTCGTCGGTCGGTAACAGCAGCGTCTTGCGCAGCTCTACCACGATGAGTTCCTGTTCAGGTGAAAGTGTGGTGTACATCTTGACCGGAGCGTGCGACTTGTCTTCCGGCGAATCGCGGTTTTGCCACTTCCGGATAGTCTGGCGCGTAACGTTGTACAGCCTGGCCAGTTCGGCTTGCGGTAGCGTCGAGTTCCTAATTTCCTCGCGAATCAGGTGAGTAGTGCGGGCTTGGCTGTGCAGCGCTTGGGTCATTGAATTGTCGGCGAAAGATCAGATTGAAACAGTGTACGCAAAACGTTCCTGGCCTTGAAGAGCGGCCAGCTACGGGTGGGTACATGATCCCACGAGTCTAAACACGTAAGTTCACTTCGGGTCGATATCGGCCGGCGCGGCCACTATGGCTTCTTGGTAGCTGATGAGTGTCTAGAAAACTCGTGGCGATTCATCAATTACTTCCTTAGGAGATATTATGCGCATGCTCGTTTTGCCTATTTTGATTGCCCTCTCAGCATGTTCAACCTCTAAACCACTGGTTGCCTCAGCCTCTTATCAAATTTCCGTTCAAAACGAATTCGGTATAGAAACCGCCTCTCGAATATTGCCTTCTAACGGCCGAGTTCACACATTGTTCATGGTCGGCGCAACAATCGAGATTACTACGCCGACTGGCGAAGCAGCGATAGCGGAACTTAGGTTGTACAGCGATACACCCGAACATAAGCTCTTGCACACAGCCCGAATTGGCGGCAATGCTCTTCCTGTTCGAGTCACATATTCCCTCTGCGACGGTCGTGTTACGTACATTTCACCATCCCCAGCCCTTTCGGGTTCTTGCAAGACGAATCAAAAGAATAGTTAACGAAACTTTAACATTGCTAATTACACCACGTAAAAAAAGCGGCAAGGTCCGCTTCGAGTGGGTATTGGCCCGTCGCGGCCACCACTGGATTTTCAACCTGGCAACCTGCTAAGCTAAGCTTGGCCGACCGGCCGGATTCGTCCAGAAGCAGACATAACGAATGACAGATGAACAAACGCTTATGAGTGATCGACGTGCCACTTTGTTTAACGGGCTTTTAGTAGTTGCAATATTCTCTATTGCCGCCTTCGAAATCTATCAGACGGATAGCGGAGGTCAAGTAGCAATCCACTGGGGGCAAGACAACCGTCCGGATAGCTGGGACAGGTAGGTAGCTCAGCAGTTCATTTGATAAATCCAATCGTTGCGCTAGTGATTTGGTCCGTGGCCTCGTTTTTCCATCAAGGTTTCGCTACGAAGCATCTGCTTACTGGGCCTGCTCGAGAGCGACTGTCCAATCTTCTGCTTCTTCAGCTGGTAGTTCAGCTGTTAATGGCACTTTTTCTGAAGGGTTCGTAGTTTCCGAAAGCACGGTAGGACGTTTTTGCAGTGTCCGCTACGGGTCGCGAGCTGCCGGTCAAGACGCCGAAAATTCCGCATAGATTGCGACAAGGATAGGGAAACGACGCCGATTTCTAGACGTTTCGACCGTGCGTTTCAGCCCATATTGCGCTTCACATAGCTTTCCGATTCGCGTAACGTATGTGTTGGAGCGTTGCATGGTGAGCGGCAGATTAGCTGATATCGAAACAGTCCGTCCGCTTTGGGTCGGTAGCGGACGTTCGTGACAGTGCAAGAGATTTTCACCCTGGCAATCTGCTATGCTGGCCCGACCATCTGCTATCGATAAGGGCCGGCCAGTGGATCGGTGCATATCGTCGAGCAGCAAAGCTGCTTCCGTTTAACAGTAACCCCAACTTTAAGTCATGGTAAAGACCAGTTTTTTTTACAAGCAGTTTGTCGGCTTTGCGGCGCTAGCCTCGAAGCGTGACTGGGCAATCGTTTCGAGCATGGTCGTTGGAATCCTGGGTTTAAGCAAAGCATTGTTGACGTGGGCACACGTAGATTCCAACACGGTGCGGTCGATGACACTATGTGGACTTGCTGGCATGTTGCCATCAATTTTGATTTGCTTGCCAGTGTATGGAGTGGTGGATGATCTTTCGCGCGATGCACTTCATTCCTTCTTGAAATCTCTCAAATTTACTCGATATTTCGATCGCAACGGCATCCGGTTCTATACCCAGAACACATCTGCTTGGATGCGCTGGGATTCAAACCGGGTAGCGGTTTCTCTGCTTCCTAACGGGCAACTAAGGGTGGTAATGCCTTTTTATTGCTATCGAGTTTTGAAGCGATGGAGCTAACTCTGTGTCAATCAACGTCCGCTTAGGGTCGATTCCCGTCCTTCGTGACTATACGTGACTTTTCCACGTTGACAACCTGCTATGCTTGGCCAGAGGGCGTGGATCGGCCAAAAGCGGCCGTCGGTGCATGGGCTTGGATAAGAATGAAACGGATCGAACGATGCCAACTGACCACAACGCAGTGATAACCTCACAAGCTCGCCAAGTGCTCAAGCCACTCGGTCTGGTACGGCAAGGAAAATCACGGGTCTGGATTGATGATCATGGATGGTGGACCATTCAAGTGGAGTTTCAGCCAAGCTCATGGTCAAAGGGCAGCTATCTGAACGTTGGAATCAATTGGCTTCTCTACGAGGGAAGTGTGGGCGCCTTCAATATTGGTAGCCGGGTCGATGTGCCGTTCATTGATGCCACTGGAAGCGAAAGCTTTGAGCAAGATGCGCATGGACTGGCGCTACGGGCTAAAGATGAAGTCGAAAAGCTGCGCACGCAGTTCGCAACCCTAGAAGGAGCAGCTTCGTATTACCGAATTAGCGGTCGTCGGAGAGCTTGGGATGACTACTACTACGCGGTGGTGCTGGCCATCGGCGGCGACATTGCGGGCGCTAGGGCAGCGTTCGAGTCAGTGCCCACGCATCGTATGCAGTACGGATGGGAGAAGGCATTAGCGCAACGAGCTGCCGAGTTGCACAAGCTAGCATCGAACCGAACTGCTTTTATAGAAACGATTCGTGGCATCGTTCTAAGGACACGTTCTATCGGCATGCCAGAGTGGGAATCAGATTTTGTTTTTCCTTAGGTCCACTCTGGGTCGGTACTAGCCTGTCGCGGCCACCGCGGGATTTTCAACCGGGCAACCTGCTATGCTGACTCGACCGGCCGATTTCGGCCACAAGCGGACCGTCATGTTTGAAAAATAAATAGGCCGAAAACAGCCACTGCACACTAGGAGCGAATAGAATGACGGAAATGACAATAGGCTCCACTCGAGCCTTGCGTGCAATTGGAGCAATTTTCTTCGCAGTTTTTGGCAGTGTCTGGCTGGAAATCTGGGCGATCGAAAGCACTCACTCAGTTACAACGGAAGGAGTGATTGAATCGCCCCGGGTTTTGTAGAGGCTCCATTGTTTGAGAGAATGGAGTCATGAAGAAACAACCCAAGTATCCCTCCGAGGTCATCGAGCGTGCCGTGCGCATGGTCAGCGAAGCCGGCAGCCAGTACGAGTCACAGTGGGCCGCGATCACGTCGATCGCGGCCAAGATCGGCTGTACGCCAGAGACGCTGCGCCGCTGGGTACGCCAGCAGGAGCGTGATACCGGCCAGCGTCCTGGCCCAACTACCGCGGAAGAGGAGCGCGTCAAGGCGCTTGAGCGAGAGGTGCGCGAACTGCGCAAGGCAAACGAGATCCTGCGTCTGGCGAGTGCTTTTTTCGCCCAGGCGGAGCTCGGCCGCCACTTCAAGTCGTGAGAGCGTTCATCGACCGCCACCGCCATGTCTACGGCGTCGAGCCGATCTGCAGGGTGATGCAGGTCGCGCCGTCGGGCTACTAGCGCCACGCAGCCCGGCAGCGCAACCCGGCATTGCGCTGTGCACGCGTTCAGCGCGACGACGTGCTGAGCGTCGATATCGAGCGGGTTTGGCAGGCGAACATGCAGGTCTACGGGGCTGATAAGGTTTGGCGCCAACTTCGGCGTGAGGGAACCGACGTGGCCCGCTGCACCGTGGAGCGCCTGATGCGCAAGGCCGGCCTGCGCGGCGTGATGCGTGGCAAGGTCGTGCGCACGACGGTTGCCGATGCCAAGGCGCCGTGTCCGCTCGACCGGGTCAACCGCCAGTTCAAGGCACAGCGGCCGAACCAGCTGTGGGTCAGCGATTTCACGTACGTCTCGACTTGGCAGGGCTTCGTGTACGTGGCCTTCGTCATCGACGTCTTTGCCCGGCGCATCGTCGGCTGGCGGGTCAGCAGCTCGATGCGGACCGACTTCGTGCTCGATGCCTTGGAACAGGCGCTGTACGCGCGTCAGCCCGAACGAAACGAGCTGGTCCACCACAGCGACAGGGGCTCTCAATACGTATCGATAAAATACAGCGAACGTCTGGCAGAAGCCGGCATTGAGCCGTCTGTGGGCAGCAAAGGAGATAGCTACGATAACGCTTTGGCCGAGACGATCAATGGGCTTTACAAGGCTGAGCGAGCCTGTCAGAATTTCTGTGTGGAACGGGGTCATGAAATAATGCCGAAAGGACTGTTCCATGACCGAAGTGATGACCACCAAGAAGCCCAAGAAACAAAAAGCAGCGTACCCGTTCCCTGTCGAGCTGATCGACCAGTTGTTGGCCCAGGTTGAGAACAAGGATGCCGAATCGATCCTTGGCGAGGCGGGCCTGGCCGGGCAGCTCAAGAAGATGCTGGCCGAACGCATGCTGTCGGCCGAGCTGAATCACCATCTGGCCAACGAAGAGCAAGGCAGCAAAAACCACCGCAACGGCAGCAGCCCGAAGAAGGTGCTCACGCCAGGCGGCGAGCTCAATCTGGACATTCCACGCGATCGCCTGTCGAGCTTCGAGCCCAAGTTGGTGGCTAAACATCAGCGCCGAATGTCCGGTTTTGATGATCACGTGATCAGCATGTACGCGCGCGGGATGAGCGTGCGCGAAATCCAGGCGCACTTGCTGGAGTTGTACGGCACCGAGGTATCGCCGGACCTGATTTCAACCATCACCGACGAGGTGCTCGAAGAGGTCGCGCAGTGGCAGCAACGGCCGCTCGAAGCGATGTATCCGATCGTGTATTTCGACGCATTGCGCCTGAAGATTCGGGACGAAGGCACGGTCAAGAACAAGGCCGTGTACCTGGCCTTGGGCATTCGTGCCGATGGCTGCAAAGAAGTTCTGGGCCTATGGATCGAACAGACCGAAGGTGCCAAGTTCTGGCTGAAGGTTTTCAACGAACTCAAGAACCGTGGACTGGACGATATCCTGATCGCCGTCGTCGACGGCCTGCGTGGCTTCCCGGAAGCCATTGAAGCCGTTTATCCGCAGGCGCAGATCCAGACCTGCATCGTGCACCTGATCCGCAATTCGACGACGCTTGCGGCGTGGAAGGACCGTAAGGAGTTGGCAGCGGCGCTCAAGCCGATCTACCACGCCGCCAACGCCGACCTGGCCGAAGCGGCGCTGGACGCGTTTGCGGCAGGCCCATGGGGTACCAAGTTCCAGACCGTGGCTGCCATGTGGCGGCGCCAATGGCAGCAGGTGATTCCGTTCTTTGCCTACCCGCCGGAAGTGCGCACGATTATCTACACGACCAACGCCATCGAAAGCCTGCATATGCGCCTTCGGAAGATCGTCAAGAATCGTGGCCACTTCCCCAGCGATGAAGCTGCGACCAAATTGTTGTTTCTGGCCTTGCGCAATATCGAGAAAGATTGGAAGATGCCGCAGCGTACCTGGAAGCAGGCTGCCAACCAGTTCGCCATCATGTTCGGCGAGCGCTTTACGAACGCAATTATCTAATTACGAATTCTGGCCCCGCACACAGAATTTCTGACAGGTCCGGCTGAGCTGATCCACCGCCGCGTCCCCTGGAAAACACGAGAAGCCGTCGAGCTGGCCACGCTGGAATGGGTATCCTGGTTTAACCACCACAGGCTCCTTGAACCGCTGGGCTATATACCGCCGGCCGAAGCTGAGGCAAACTATTACAAGCAGTTGAGCGGTCAAGCCATCCCGGCCTGACCCACACTAACCGGCCTCCACGAAAGCCGGGGCGATTCACGCTGTTGTCGTTGGGGTCATACCGTACCTAAAGAACATGACGGCGCACGCCTCGCGGTAAAGATCAGTGGTCTTTGGAAAGCGTTCACGAAGTGCGTCGACGTCAGCGTGTAGCGATTCCATATCAATATTGTGCTCGCCCATTTCTCGATCTCCATACTGTAGTTTAATACTACGTAAAACGTATGAATACGAGCGCCCCGCTCCAATCTTCTGACATTACTTCTATAATGTCAGATATTTGGGGCGCCTGTCTTACGCGGTCTCGTCACTCTTCCGTAATGCCGGCTAAAGCTGCGACAACTTTCACTCGACAAGCCGGCCCCCCCTTGAAAGCCGATCGAAAGAGGCTTTACGGCATAACCTGTCATTCTTCGTCCCGAATGACGCCCGAAGTGCCCCCTCCCCGTTCATCCACCCAGCCTTTCGCTGATCGGCCTTAGTAAGGACATGGAACTGGCGCGTTTTCGACGTGGCATCCACATCTCCATTGCCGGCGACGGAGCGCGGCTCGTGTCAAGGCACTTGGACGAAATGAATGCAGAGCATCAGCACTTGATTGCGCCGGGCTTAGGGATCACGAGCGGCGCGGTGGTTGACGGCGCCGTCCGATGGCCTTCCTGTCGTTCTCATCCTCTTCAAGCACAAACAATCTATTTATTTATATAAATATTCCAGGCTGCGCGCGGCCTGAGGCGTCATTATGTTGATTCCGTTGTCGCTCGGCCTGGCAGTCGGCATGATCCTGTCGCTCATAGGCGCCGGCGGAGGCATATTTGCAGTTCCATTGCTCGTGTTCGGAAGCTACATAAGCGTCGCACAATCCGGCCCGATCAGGCTGATGGCCGTAGGGATGGCGGCGGCGCTGGGCGCCATCCTCGGGTTGCGCGCCGGGGTGGTGCGCTACCGTGCAGCGCTCCTGGTTCCCAGCGCGTTCCAAGCGTATTCTTTGGGTAGAAGCTGTCGTACTGCTGGCGTTTGTCGTACTCGCCGCTTGGCTAGCGTCAACGTCGCCTCCCGGCGAACAGATGTGAAGCGTCCGAGTAGTCGTCGCTGATTCACGCTGGATAGCCGGCCCTTACAGCTGTCTTCCACAAATCCGCGCGCCATCGCCGCTGGATGATTCAAAGCGAGCCGGCTTTTACAGCGTCGAGCCACGTTTTCATGTCGCGACGACGATCGCGTGGGCCAGCGGATGCTCGCTATTCCGGTAACGCTGGCCGCGATGCGCGGTACGTCCTGCGCGCTGCCATCGGGGGCAGCCATACCCGAATGAGACGTTGGGCTGCCCACGGTGAGCATGCCGGTCTTGTCCGTGATGAAGGTATCGATTATGAGCAGGTCCCTAATCGCAGCGGCATCGTAAACAGATCGGCACGAGGATCAAGATGAAATTATCGGCTATCGCGTCAGCCGGACGCTGCATCGGCGCACGCCAGCGCAGAGCGTGAGCTAAGCTGCTTCGTTCCACGCCTGCATCGGCAATATACGAAAAAAAGTTGCGCGAGAACGGAATAAAAACACGACCGGACTCGTTTATCCATACGAGAACATGTTTCTCGCGGCCTTTTTTAGCGATATTCTGACTGGAAGCCCATATGACCATCAAGCACATCATCTTCGCAATCGCCTGTACAGGCACCGCCGCACATGCCATGGCCGGCCCGGCGCTGGACGCCGCGCAAGCGCATTTCACCGCAATCGGCGCCGCGGACCGCGCTGCCATCCTGCGCGATTATGCCGACAACGCGCGGCTGATCTGGGTGGGCGGGCCGCTCGACGGCAGCTACGACGGGACTGCATCCATCGGCGCGGTATGGGACAAATTCAATGCCGCCGCCGGCCCTGCGCGCGTTACCGTCCTGAACGCGAGCGAGTCGGCTAATCCGAAAGGCGCTACCGTGACGGCTGCCGTGCAATTCGACGCCAAGGTCCAAGTCAAGGTGCGATACGTACTGACCTACCGCGACGGCAAGCTGGTGAACGAAACCTGGCAGGTCGACCCTAAACTGGCGGCCGGCGGCTACTGAGCCGGCGCGCCGATGTCCTTCGTGCCGGACGATCCCGCCGACCACCTGCTGGCCTGCCTGCCGCGCCTGCGGCGCTATGCCCGCGCGTTGGTCGGCGATCGCGCCGCCGCCGACGACCTGGTGCAGGATACGGTCGAACGCGGCTGGACCGCCCTGTCCGGCTGGCGGCGCGGCAGCGATATGCGCGCCTGGCTGTTCTCGATCATGCACAACCTGCGCGTCGACCAGGCCCGGCGCGGCGCCCTGGACACCGAACCGCTGGACGACGACACGCCGTTGCCGGCCGCGCAGGAACACGTGAGCGCCGGCCTCGAACTGCGCGACCTGGACGCCGCGCTGCGCCTGCTGCCCGAAGAGCAGCGCGAAATCCTGCTGCTGGTCGGGCTCGAGGACATGCGCTACGAAGACGTGGCGCGCCTGCTCGGCGTCCCGGTCGGCACCGTGATGTCGCGCCTGTCTCGCGCGCGCGAGAAATTGCGCGCGTTGATGGACGGCCGCGCGCCCGTCGTTCCATTGAGAGTCGTGAAATGAGCATCCTACCGATCACCGAAGCCGATCTGCACGCCTACGCCGACGGTCGCCTGGCGCCGGCCCGGCGTGCCGAGGTCGACGC